>NZ_JBEXSW010000026.1:0-127685 GCF_040613775.1 Streptomyces sp. NPDC006208
CTGAAGTCCAACATCGGCCACGCCCAGGCCGCCGCCGGCGTCGGCGGCATCATCAAGATGGTCATGGCGATGCGCCACGGCGTCATCCCGCAGACTCTGCACGTGGACGAGCCGACGCCGCACGTGGACTGGTCGGCCGGTGAGGTCCGGCTGCTGACCGAGGCCATGGAGTGGCCGGAGACGGACCATCCGCGCCGTGCCGCAGTGTCGTCCTTCGGCGTCAGCGGCACCAACGCCCACACCATCATCGAACAGGCCCCGGCCCACGACGAGGAGACCGCAGCCGAGGAGTCTGCAGGGGCTCCTCCCGCCGCCGACCCGCCGGCCTGGGTGCTCTCCGCCAAGAGTGACGCGGCGCTGCAGGCCCAGGCGGCCCGGCTGCTGCCCTTCGCACAGGGCGAGGCCCGGCCCGAGGACGTCGGGCTGTCCCTGGCCACGACCCGGGCGGCGCTGCGCCACAGGGCCGCGGTCGTGGGGGAGAGCCACGAGGAACTGCTTCTCGGGCTCAAGGACCTGGCCGCAGGGACCCCCTCGTCCCGTGTGCTGCTGGGACGCCCGGCCGGCGGCAAGACCGGCTTCCTCTTCTCAGGCCAGGGCTCGCAGCGCATCGGCATGGGCCGTGAGCTGTACGCGGCGTTCCCCGTCTTCGCCGAGGCCTACGACGAGGTGTGCGCGCGTCTGGATGCGCCGGTCGACGTCGATGCTGAAACGCTTCACCAGACCGGGTGCACCCAGCCCGCGCTGTTCGCCGTCGAGGTGGCGCTGTTCCGGCTCCTCGAATCCTGGGGCGTGCGACCGGACTTCGTCGTGGGCCACTCCGTGGGCGAGATCGCGGCCGCGCACGTGGCCGGCGCACTGTCGCTCGACGACGCGGCGAAGCTGGTGTCCGCCCGCGCCCGGCTGATGCAGGCGCTGCCGGCCGGCGGCGTGATGGTCGCCGTGCAGGCCACCGAAGAGGAGGTCTTGCCGCACCTCACCGACGGGGTGGCCATCGCCGCGGTCAACGGCCCCTCGTCGGTGGTGATCTCCGGTGACGAGACGGCAGCCCTGGCGATTGCCGCGGCCATCGCCGAGCAGGGCCGCAAGACGTCCCGGCTGAAGGTCAGCCACGCGTTCCACTCCCCGCTCATGGACCCCATGCTGGAGGAGTTCGCGCAGGTCGTGCGCGGTCTGACCTTCGAGCAGTCGCAGCTCCCCGTCGTCTCCAACGTCACGGGTGAGCTCGTCGAGGCGTACACGGCCGAGTACTGGGTCCGGCACGTCCGCGAGGCAGTCCGCTTCGCCGACGGCGTGCAGACCCTGCACGACCTGGGCGTGACGACCTTCGTCGAGATCGGCCCCGGCGGCGTCCTGAGCGGGATGGCGCAGGGCTGCGTGGACGGTGCCGTCACGGTGCCGCTGCTGCGTGCGGACCGTCCCGAGCGGCAGGCGCTCGTCACGGCACTCGCGCAGCTGCACACCCACGGTGTCGCGGTGGACTGGAGCGTCCTCTTCTCGGGTGCGCGGAAGGTCGACCTGCCGACGTACGCGTTCCAGCACGAGCGGTACTGGGTGGAGACGCAGCATGCTGCCCCCGCGGCGGTGGATCCGGTGGACACGGAGTTCTGGGAGACCGTGGAGCGCGAGGACCTGCAGGCCCTCGCCGAGACCCTGGACATCGCTGCCGAGGACGCGTTCAGCGACGTGCTGCCCAGGCTGTCGTCGTGGCGGCGGCAGCGCAAGGAGCAGTCCGCCGTCGACGACTGGCGCTACCGCGAGTCGTGGACCCGCCTGGGCGGGATCGCTCCGGCCGGCATCGGCGGCACCTGGCTGCTGGCCGTGCCGGAGGAGGAGAACGAGCAGATTGCCGCGGTCCGCACCGCGCTGACTGCCCGTGACGTCGACCTGAAGACCCTGGTCGTCGGTGCGGAGAGTGACCGCGCCGGGCTGGCCGGGGAACTGGCCGGGCTCGGGCCGGTCGACGGCGTGCTGTCCCTGCTCGTCAGCGACGACCCCGTGCTGCCTACCCTGCTGCTCGTCCAGGCCCTGGGCGACGCGGGCGTCGACGCCCCGCTGTGGTGCCTCACCTCGGGCGCGGTGGCCGTGAGCGGCTCCGACTCCTTACGCAACGCACGGCACACCCAGGTCTGGGGCCTGGGCCGGACCGTCGCCCTGGAACTGCCCCGGCGCTGGGGCGGCCTGATCGACCTGCCGGAGACCGTCGACGACCAGGCCGCCGCACGTCTCGCCGGGGTGCTGGGACGGGCGCAGACGGGCCGGTGGGAGGAGGACCAGCTCGCCGTCCGCGCCTCCGGCGTCTTCGCCCGGCGGCTCGCCCACGCACCGGCCCGCCCGGCCACCGGCCGCTGGCAGCCCGGGGGCACCGTCCTGATCACCGGCGGCACGGGTGCGCTGGGCGGCCACGTCGCCCGCTGGCTGGCACGCAACGGCGCCGAGCACCTCGTCCTCACCAGCCGCCGGGGCGCGGACGCCCCGGGCGCCGCCGCACTGCGGGCCGAACTGGAGACCTTCGGCGCCCGCGTGACCGTCGCCGCGTGCGACGTGGCCGACCGCGACGCCGTGGCGGCCCTGCTCGCCGAGCACACCTTCGCCGCCGTCGTGCACACCGCCGGAGTCGCTGACGCCGGCATGGTGGACGACAGCACCCCGGCCGCCTTCGCCGCCGCGCTCGCCGCGAAGGCCGGCGGCGCGGCACACCTGGACGAGCTGCTGGGCGATCAGGAGCTCGACGCCTTTGTCCTCTTCTCCTCCATCTCCGGCGTCTGGGGCAGCGGCGGCCAGGCCGCCTATGCGGCGGGCAACGCCTTCCTGGACGGGCTCGCGCGGCAGCGCCGCGACCGCGGCCTCACCGCGACCGCCGTCTCCTGGGGCCCGTGGGCCGACGGAGGCATGGTCGAGGACGGGGACGACGAGGAGCGGCTGCGCAGCCGCGGGCTCCGCGCGATGACCCCCGCATCGGCGATCACCGCCCTGCAGCGTGCACTCGACCGCGACGAGACCCTGCTGACCGTGGCCGACGTGGACTGGTCGCGCTTCATCGTGCCGTTCACCCTCGGCCGCCCCAGCCCGCTGCTCGGCGACCTCCCCGAGGTGCGCGCGACCCTCGCGGAGGACGCCCCCGAGGCGGGCCGCGGTTCCGGGGCGCTCGCCGAGAGTCTGGCCGGGTTGTCGCACGACGACCGGGAACGCGCCCTCGTGGACCTCGTGCGCACGCACGCCGCCGCCGTCCTCGGCCACCGCGGAGCGGGCGCGATCGAGGCCGACCGGTCCTTCCGGGACCTCGGCTTCGACTCCCTGACCGCGGTGGAACTCCGCAACCGGATCAACGAGGTGACCGGCCTGGCCCTGCCGATGACCCTGGTCTTCGACCACCCCACGGCCGCGGACCTCGCCGCTCACCTGCTTGCTGAAGTCACCGATGGGGAGGACCCGGAGGCCACGGCCTCGGCGGCCGCCGCAGTGCTGGACGAGCCGATCGCCATCGTCGGGATGGCCTGCCGCTACCCCGGCGGCGTGCGCTCGCCCGAGGACCTGTGGGAGCTGGTCGCCTCCGGCCGCGACGCGATCTCCCGGTTCCCCGGCAACCGCGGCTGGGACGTCGAGGCGCTCTACCACCCGGACCCCGACCACCCCGGCACCACGTACACCACCCACGGCGGTTTCCTGCACGACGCGGACGAGTTCGACCCCGCCGTCTTCGGGATCAGCCCGCGCGAGGCCATCGCCATGGACCCGCAGCAGCGCCTGCTGCTGGAGACCACGTGGGAGGCCTTCGAACGCGCTGGGATCGCCCCCCACACGGTGCGCTCCACCGGCACCGGCGTGTTCATCGGCTCCGGCTACCAGGACTACGCCGCCCGCCCGCTCAAGGTGCCCGACGGCGTCGAGGGCTACCTCTCCAGCGGCAACTCGGCCAGCGTGATCGCCGGCCGCCTCTCCTACGCCTTCGGCCTGCAGGGGCCGTCGGTCACCGTGGACACCGCGTGCTCGTCCTCGCTGACTGCCCTCCACCTGGCCGTGCAGGCGCTGCGCAACGGCGAGTGCTCGATGGCGCTGGCCGGCGGCGTGATGGTGATGGCCGGCCCGTCCGCGTTCACGATGTCGAGCAGGCAGCGCGCGCTGTCCGCCGACGGCCGCTGCAAGGCGTTCTCCTCGTCCGCTGACGGCACCGGCTTCGCCGAGGGCGTGGGCCTGGTCCTGGTCGAGCGCCTGTCCGACGCGCGCCGTAACGGGCACGAGGTCCTGGCCGTCGTGCGGGGCAGCGCGGTCAACCAGGACGGCGCCTCCAACGGCCTGACCGCTCCCAGCGGCAAGGCCCAGCAGCAGGTGATCCGGCAGGCACTGGCCAACGCCCGGCTCGCCCCGGGCCAGGTGGACGCCGTGGAGGCCCACGGCACCGGCACCAGGCTCGGTGACCCCATCGAGGCACAGGCACTGCTGGCCACGTACGGCAAGGAGCGCTCGCAGGACCGGCCGCTGTGGCTCGGCTCGCTGAAGTCCAACATCGGCCACTCCCAGGCGGCCGCGGGCGTCGGCGGCGTCATCAAGATGGTGATGGCCATCCGCAACGGCGTCCTGCCGCAGACGCTGCACGTCGACGAGCCGACCCCGGACGTCGACTGGTCCAGCGGGAACGTACGCCTGCTGACCGAGCAGACCGCCTGGCCCGGCCAGGGCAGCCCCCGCCGCGCAGCCGTCTCCTCGTTCGGGATGAGCGGCACCAACGTGCACACCATCATCGAGCAGGCTCCGGAGACCGGGCCCGCCGCCGAGGACGAGCAGGCCCCCGAAACCCCGGACGGTACCCCCGCCGCCCAGGCCGTGGACGTGTTCCCGTGGGCGCTGTCCGCCAAGTCCGTGCGCTCCCTGCGCGAGCAGGCGCGTCGGCTGCTGAACCACCTCGACCGCACCGAAGGGCTCTCCCTGCCCGACGTCGGCCGCGCCCTCGTCACCACGCGGACGCAGCTGGAGCAGCGGGCCGTGATTGTCGGCCGCGACCGGCACGAGCTGCGGGCCGGGCTCGCGGCGCTCGCCGACGGCGAACCCGCGGACACCGTGGTCCAGGGCACCACAACAGCCTCCGGCAAGGTCGTCCTCGTCTTCCCCGGCCATGGCTCGCAGTGGACGGAGATGGCCAGGGAACTGTTGGACATCTCCCCGGTCTTCGCCGAGCAGGCGAAGGCCTGCGCCGAGGCGTTCGCCCCCTACGTCGACTGGCCGCTGCTCGACGTCCTGCGCGCCGAGCCGGGCGCGCCGGGCATGGCCGAGGTGGAGGTCGCCCAGCCTGCGCTGTTCACGGTGATGGTGTCGCTGGCCGCCCTGTGGCACTCCTACGGTGTGACGCCTGCCGCCGTCGTCGGCCACTCGCAGGGCGAGATCGCCGCCGCGTACGTCGCGGGGGCGCTGACGCTGGACGACGCGGCCCGGATCGTAGCCCTGCGCAGCCGCGCGCTGACCAAGCTGATGGGCAAGGGCGCGATGCTGGCGGTCGCGATGCCCGCTGACCGGGCCCGCGCGAGGCTGGAGAAGTACGGGGACCGGTTGTCGGTCGCCGCCGTCAACGGGCCCGCCGCCCTGACCGTCTCCGGAGCGCCCGGTGCTGTCGACGAGCTGCTGGCGGAGCTCGAAGGTGAAGGCGTACGCGTGCGCAAGGTCCGCGGCGCCACCGGCGCCGGGCATTCCGCCCAGGTCGAGAGCCTGCGCATGGAGCTGCTGGAGTTGCTGGCCCCGGTCGCGCCGCGCGCGGCGGAGATCCCCTTCTACTCCACGGTGACCGGTACGGTGCTGGACACCACTGCCCTGGACGCCGAGTACTGGTACCGCAACGCCCGCCGCACGGTGGAGTTCGAGCAGACCGTGCGGACGCTGCTGGAGGACGGGCACGGGGTGTTCGTCGAGTGCAGCCCGCACCCGCTGTTGACCGGCGCCGTGCAGGAGATCGCAGAGGAGGCCGGTGCCGACGCCGTAACCGGTGCCTCGTTGCGCAGGGACAAGGGCGGCATGGACCGCTTCCTGCGCTCCGTGTCCGAACTGCACGTGAACGGCGTGCACGTGGACTGGACGGTCCCTTTCGCCGGGCATCCCGAACGGCGCGTGGACCTGCCGACGTACGCGTTCCAGCGGCAGAGCTACTGGCTGGAGGGCCTCGCCCCGGTGCCCGTGGGCGCCGATCCGGTCGAGGCCCGGTTCTGGGAGATGGTGGAGAACACGGACCTGCCCGGGCTCGCCGGTGAGCTCGGGGCGGACGACGCCCTCATCGGCCCGGCGCTGCCGGTGCTGTCCGCCTGGCGCCGGCGAAGCCGCGAGAAGTCCATGGTGGACAGCTGGCGCTACCGCGTCTCCTTCCGGCAGCTGACCGACCACCCCGCACCGGACCTGGGCGGCCTGTGGCTCGCCGTCCTCCCCGCCGGCCTGGCGGACGAGGAGTGGGCGCCGTGCGTCGTCGGGGTGCTCGGCGCCCACGGCGCCAAGGTGCGGGTCGTCGAACTCCCCGTCGACTGTGACCGCGCGGACGCAGCGAACCGACTTGCCGAGGAACTCGGCGCCGAACAGCCCGCCGGAGTCCTCTCGATGCTGGGCCTCGCACCCGGCCGCCACCCGGCCCACCCGACGCTGTCCGCGAGCCTCGCCGCGACCGTGACCCTGATGCAGGCGCTGGGCGACCTGGACGTCCAGGCACCGCTGTGGTGCGCGACCCGAGGCGCCGTGTCCACCGGAGCCACCGACCCGCTGCGCGACGCCGACCAGGCACAGCTGTGGGGCCTGGGCATCGTGGCCGCGCTGGAACAGCCCCGGCGTTGGGGCGGTCTGGTCGACCTGCCCGAGGCGCTGGACGAGCACGCACTGCGCCGCCTGGCCGGAGTGCTGGCCCAGCACGACGAGGACCAGCTCGCCGTACGCACCGACGGCGTCTTCGGTCGGCGCCTGGTCCGTGCGCGGGCCGCCGATGCGGAGCCCGCCATGCCGTGGCAGCCTCGCGGCACCGTCCTGGTCACCGGCGGAACCGGCGGCGTGGGACGGCACCTCGCCCGCTGGCTGGCCGGCGCGGGCGCGCAGCACCTGGTGCTGACCAGCAGGAGCGGGCCCGACGCCCCCGGCGCGCAGGAACTGCACGCGGAGCTGACCGCACTGGGCACCGAAGTCACCATTGCCGCCTGCGACATCGCCGACCGCGACGCGGTCGCGCGGCTGCTCGCCGGTATCGAGACCAGGCACCCGCTCACCGCGGTGCTGCACGCCGCCGGCACGGCACGGTCGTCCATGCTGGCCGACGCCGGCCTCGACGAGTTCGCCGAAGCCGCAGCCTCCAAGGTCACCGGTGCCGTCCACCTGGACGAGCTGCTCGACGGCCGTGAGCTGGACGCGTTCGTCTTCTTCGCCTCCGGCGCCGGCGTCTGGGGCAGCGGCGGGCAGGCCTCCTACGCCTGTGCCAACGCCTTCCTCGACGCCCTGGCACTGCGGCGGCGGGCCCGCGGCCTGACCGCGACCTCGGTCGCCTGGGGCGGCTGGGCCGGCGGCGGCATGGTCGACGAGGCGGTCCAGGAGCGCGGCGAGAAGCGGGGCCTGGGCTTCATGGCCCCCGAGCTGGCCATCTCCGCACTGCACCAGGCCGTCGAGCACGACGAGGCGGCCCTGACCGTCGCCCCGATCGACTGGGAGCGGTTCCTGCCCGCCTTCACCGTGGGACGGCCCAGCCCGTTGCTGGCCGATCTGCCGGACGTACAGCGGCTCCTGGAGGCCGAGCAGGCCGCCGACGAAGAGACCGGCGCCGAAGCGGGATTGGCTACCGAACTCGCCGGACTCGCCCCGGCAGAGCAGGAGGAGCGCCTGCTCGAGCACATCCGCTCCCAGAGCGCCGTGGTGCTCGGCCACGTGTCGGCCGAGGACGTGCCGCCCACCGCGCAGTTCCTGGAGCTGGGCTTCGACTCGCTCACCGCGATCGACTTGCGCCGGCGCCTGTCGGCGGCGACCGGTCTCAAGTTGCCCGCCGGACTGGCCTTCGACCACCCCACGCCCGCCAGGCTCGCCAAGCACCTGCTGACGCAGCTCTCAGGCGCGGGCCGCGGAGCCGCGGAGGAACGGCCGGCCGACATGCTGGTCCAGCTCTACCAGCATGCGAGCGAGAACGGGACGGCCGCCGAGGCCATGGGGATGCTGATGGAGGCGGCCCGCTTCCGGCCCTCCTTCGAGCGGCCCGAGGAACTGGCCGAACGGCCCGCTCCGGTGCGGTTCTCGCAGGGCGACCGGCACCTCGCGCTGATGTGTTTCTCGCCGTACGTCGTACCGGCCGGGGCGCACCAGTACGCGCGGTTCGCCGCACCCTTCCGCGACCGGCTGGACATGTGGGCGCTGACCCACCCGGGCTACGAGAAGGGCGAGCCGGTCCCGTCCGATGTGGAGGCCGTGCTGCGCCTGCACGCGCAGACGGTACGGGAACGCGCGGGCGGCAAGCCCGTCGTCCTGCTCGGCTACTCCTCTGGCGGCTGGATCGCCCACGGCGTGGCGGCGCGCCTGGAGGCCATGGGCGAGAAGCCTGCGGCCGTGGTGATGGTCGACAGCTTCAGCCGCGAGATCCCCTTCGACCACCAGGTGCTCAACGCCATGGCCCAAGCGCAGTCGCAGCGCCTGGACTTCATGAGGTCCGGCGGCGAACAGCTCACCGCGATGGGCCGCTACATGCACCTGTTCGACGACTGGGCCGCGCCGGAGATCGCCGCGCCGACCCTGCTCGTACGGGCGAGCGAGCCCATGCTGGTCGGCGCCGCGGACGGCGATGGACGCGCGGCACCGCCCGAGCACGTGGACACGATCGTCGAAGTGGCCGGAAACCACTACTCGATGATGGAGGACCACGCCGGCACCACTGCGGCGGCGGTGGGGTCCTGGCTGGCGGACATTGTCACGGATCCGTCCGGCCCCGCCGCCCCTCTCGACGAAACGACCGCTTGACCGGCCCGCGACCACCGCGAGCACTCCGGACCAGACAGAGCAGAGGTGGGAGAGAGACATGACGAAGCCGCTCTACGAGGTCGGCGAGACGCCGCCGCTCGGTGAGGTCCCGCGGCAGATGTACGCCTCGGTGATCCGTCAGAACCGTTTGGGTCCGCCGAAGCAGGCGTTCCGGACCGAGGTCGTCGACACCCCCGCCATGGGCCGGGGCCAGGTGCTGGTCTACGTGATGGCCGCCGGCATCAACTACAACAACGTGTGGTCCTCGCTGGGCAAGCCCGTCGACGTCATCGGCATGCGGCAGCGCCAGGGCCAGACCGAGGACTTCCACATCGGCGGCTCGGAGGCCTCCGGCGTGGTGTGGGCCGTCGGCGAAGGCGTCCGCAACGTCAAGGTGGGCGACCACGTGCTGCTCACCAGCGGCCAGTGGGACGAGACCGCCGAGGACATCCGGATGGGCACGGACCCGCTGGTCTCCGAGAGCATCAAGGCCTGGGGCTACGAGACCAACTATGGTTCCTTCGCCCAGTTCTGCCGCGTCGACGAGTACCAGTGCCACCCCAAGCCCGCCCACCTGTCGTGGGAGGAGTCGGCGGCCTTCCTGCTCACCGGACCCACTGCCTACCGGCAGCTGTTCGGCTGGCAGGGCAACACCGTCCGCCCCGGCGACCCCGTCTTCATCTGGGGCGGCGCGGGCGGCCTCGGCTCGATGGCCATCCAGCTCGTCAAACTGGCCGGCGGCATCCCGATCGCCGTGGTCTCCGACGAGGACCGCGCCGCGTACTGCCGCCGCCTCGGCGCGGCGGGCACCGTCAACCGCCGCGACTTCGACCACTGGGGCCGGCTGCCCGACACCGGGGACGCCGAGGCGTCGGCGCGGTTCCTGCGCGGTGCCCGCGGGGTGGGCAAGAAGATCTGGGAGATCCTCGGCGAGCGCAAGTCCCCGCGGATCGTGCTGGAGCACAGCGGCCAGGACACCCTGCCGACCTCGATGTACCTGTGCGACAACGCCGGCATGGTGGTGATCTGCGGCGGCACCTCCGGCTACAACGGCGACGTCGACCTGCGCCACCTGTGGATGCGCTCCAAGCGCCTCCAGGGCTCGCACTACGCCGACACGCGCCAGTGCCGCGAGGTCATCAACCTCGTCGGCGCGGGCATGCTCGACCCCTGCCTGTCCGCCTGCGAAGGCTTCGAGGACATCGGGCGCATGCACCAGATGATGCACGACAACGTGCGCCCCTCCGGGAACATGGCCGTCCTCGTGAACGCGTCCCGGCGCGGCGAGACGACGCTCGAACTCCCCGCCGCCTGAACCGCCCCCGCCGTACGAACCTCACCGTACGAGCCCGCACCGCACGAACCGTCCCTCCTCCCACCAGCAAGCGCAAGGAGAGTCATGTCCCAGCCCACCGCCGGCGTGCCCGCCGTCCCCAAGGCCCGCAGCTGCCCGTTCCTGCCGCCGGACGGCATCGCCGGCATCCGGGAGGCCTCCCCGGTGACCCGGGCCACCTTCACCAGCGGCCACGAGGCCTGGCTGGTGACCGGCTACGAGCAGGTGCGCGCCCTGCTGCGTGACCCGTCGTTCAGCGTCAAGGTGCCTCACGCGCTGCACACCCAGGACGGCGTCGTCACCCAGAAGCCCGGCCGCGGCAGCCTGCTGTGGCAGGACGCCCCGGAGCACACCGACGACCGCAAGCTGCTCGCCAAAGAGTTCACCGTCCGGCGTATGCAGGCGCTCCGGCCGAACATCCAGCGCATCGTCGACGAACACCTCGACGCCATCGATGCCCAGGGCGGCCCGGTCGACCTGGTGAAAACCTTCGCCAACCAGGTGCCGTCCATGGTGATCTCCGACCTGTTCGGCGTCCCGGCCGAACGGCGGGCGGAGTTCCAGGAGATCGCCGAGGCGATGATGCGGGTCGACCAGGACGCCGCCGCCACGGAGGCCGCCGGCCTGCGCCTCGGCGGACTGCTCTACCAGCTCGTCCAGGAGCGCCGGGCCAACCCCGGCGACGACCTGATCTCGGCGCTGATCACCACCGAGGACCCCGACGGCGTCATCGACGACATGTTCCTCATGAACGCGGCCGGTACCCTGCTGATCGCAGCCCACGACACCACCGCCTGCATGATCGGCCTCGGTACGGCGCTGTTGCTCGACCGCCCCCACCAGCTGGCCCTGCTCCGCAAGGACCCGTCACTGATCGGCAACGCCGTCGAGGAGCTGCTGCGCTACCTCACCATCGGCCAGTTCGGCGCCGAGCGCGTCGCCACCCAGGACGTGGAGATCGGCGGCGTGCGCATCGCCAAGGGCGAGCAGGTCGTCGCGCACGTCCTGGCCGCCGACTTCGACCCCTCCTTCGTGGAGGAGCCGGAGCGCTTCGACATCACCCGCCGCCCCGCCCCGCACGTGGCCTTCGGCTTCGGCGCCCACCAGTGCATAGGCCAGCAGCTCGCCCGGATCGAGTTGCAGATCGTCTTCGAGACCCTGTTCCGGCGCTTCCCGACCCTGCGCCTGGCCAAGCCCGTCGAGGAGCTCCGCTTCCGCACCGACATGGTCTTCTACGGCGCGCACGAGCTGCCCGTCACCTGGTGACCTCCGCGCCACGGCCCACCCCACAGGTGAGCAGCGCCCGCGAACCGCGGGCGCTGCTCACCGCGCTCCAGCGCGCCGCGTCGCGCCGGAGACGGCCGGGGCAGCCCTGAACTCTAGGGGTTGCCCTACCGCAGGGCGCAGAGCCTCCGGACATGGCCGAGCGGGCGCTGACCGGACTGCGCACAGCCCTGCCGACGGACCGGATTCTGCACACCCTGCTGACGGACCGAATTCCTTTTCCCGCGACCATTCCGCAGCCATTTCCACGGCCGTTCCCGTATCCATTCCCGTATCGACGGACGACGGCACTGCCGATCGTTTGAAAGGCATGACATGACCGAGACCGAAATCCGCCCCACCGGATCGCTGGCCCCGTCCTTCCCCGTGGACCGGACCTGCCCGTACCAGCCGCCGCAGGTCTACGCGGATTGGCGGGGCGAGAGCCCGCTGAGCCGGGTCACGCTCGTCGACGGCCGGGAGGCGTGGCTGGTGACCGGGCACGCCGAGGGACGGGCGCTGCTCGCCGACCCCCGGCTGTCCTCCGACTGGGGCCACCCGGCCTTCCCCGTCGTCGTCCAGCGCACCGAGGACCGCGGCGGGCTCGCGTTCCCCCTGATCGGCGTCGACGACCCGCTGCACGCCCGGCAGCGGCGCATGCTGATCCCCAGCTTCGGCGTCAAGCGCATGAACGCCATCCGCCCGATGATCCAGGACCTCGTGGACCGGCTCCTGGACGACATGCTGGCCAAGGGGCCGGTCGCGGACCTGGTGTCGGCCTTCGCCCTGCCTGTGCCCTCGATGGCGATCTGCGAGCTGCTCGGCGTCCCGTACGGCGACCACGACTTCTTCGAGGAGCGCTCCCGCGACTTCGTGGGCGCCGCGACGTCGGAGGAGGCCGACGCGGCCTTCGCCGCGCTGTACGGCTACCTGCACGAGCTGGTGGCTAAGAAGCAGGCCGACCCCGGTGACGGCCTGCTGGACGAGCTGATCGCGCGCCAGCTGGAGGAGGGCGCGCTGGACCACGACGAGGTGGTCATGATCGCGCTGGTCCTGCTGGTGGCCGGCCACGAGACCAGCGTCAACGCGATCGCCCTCGGCGCCCTCACGCTCCTGCAGCACCCCGAGCAGCTCGACGCGCTGCGGCGCGATCCCGGGGCGATCACCGGAGCGGTCGAGGAGCTGCTGCGCTTCACCTCCGTCTCTGACTTCATGGTCCGGATGGTCAAGGAGGGCATCGAGGTCGGCGGCGAGACCCTCAAGGCCGGGGACGCGGTGGTCGTCTCCATTTCGCTGATGAACCGTGACGCCAAGGCGTACGAGGACCCCGACACCTTCGACATCCGGCGGAACGCCAAGCACCACGTCGGCTTCGGCCACGGCATCCACCAGTGCCTCGGGCAGAACCTCGCCCGCGCCGAGATCGAGATCGCCCTCGGCACGCTCTTCGCCCGCATTCCGGACCTGCGGCTGGCCGTCCCCCTCGACGAGGTGCCCATCAAGGCGGGTCACGACGCCCAGGGCCCGATCGAGCTCCCCGTCACCGTCACCTGGTGAGGACCCGGACGGAGAGAACGGAAGCGACGGCAGGAACGGAGAAGGAGCGCGCCATGCGCATCACCATCGACCGCGATCGGTGCATCGGCGCCGGCCAGTGCGTACTCACCGCGCCCGGCGCCTTCACCCAGGACGACGACGGGCTGGTCACCCTGCTCCCCGGGCACGAGGACGGGACAGACGACCCGAACGTACGCTACGTCCCGGGGGCCTGTCCGGTCCAGGCAGTCACGGTATCCGACGACTGAACCGCGTCTGCCGAGAATTGATCCAGCCCGTCCCATGACTCACGACAAGCCGCTCGGTCGGGGAACGCACGCTGACGTGCACCAAGGGCTGAAGACGTTGCCCACCACGGACAGTTGGCTGAGTCCATTGCCCGTCCGGCTGCTGTCGAGTCAGCAGGGTGTTCGCCGGTGCGGATGACCGGTCGAAGCCGACCCTCCGCGTCCCTGCGGGTGCTCACCTCTCGGTGAGCACCCGCGGCCGCGGACGTGGCCCGAGTCGTCCGTGCCGGTCTCTGACGGTCGTGCCGCGGCCGGGGCAGCAGGGCGGGAAGGAGTGGGGCATACGGTGCGCTTTGTGCGGCGGTGGTACTCCTCGTTCACTGAGCGGAGGTTGGCCGTCAGACCGCGGCCCTGCGGTGCTGATGGATTCCAGGCGGAACTGCACACCCCACGGCGGCAGCGCGCGGTGGCGCACGGGCACGACGACCCGCGGGGGGCCCAGGCCGTGGCCTCCAGCGGGTAGTCGACCCTGGCAGCGTTCTCGAAGCAGAACCCGAAGTCGGCCGGGCGGTGCGGGGGGCTGGGACTGGGCGAGAGGACGACGTTGAAGGCACTTTCGCGTTTCCGCTCAGGATCCGGACGCCGCCGCAGGTGAAACGCGGAGGCTAGGACGCTGCCTTGACGTCCTCCGCGATGATTCGCTCGATGTTCCGCTCGGCCAGCGCCGTGATCGTCACAAAGGGGTTGACTCCGATGGACCCCGGTATGAGCGCGCCGTCCGTGACGTAGAGGTTGCGGTAGCCCGCGACCCGGCCGTACACGTCGGTGGCCTTGCCCAGGACGCAGCCGCCGAGCGGGTGGTAGCTGAAGTCGTCGGAGAAGTTCTTCAGATGCGGCCCGAACAAGTCGTAGCGGTACGTCGTCGTGTTGGCCTCGTTGATCCGGTCGAAGAGCGACTTCGCGGCGTCGACCGCGGGCGTGTTCTGGTCCCGGGTCCAGCGCAGCACGGCCCGGTCGGTGGCCTTGTCGTAGACGAAGGTGCCGCGCTCGGGGTTCTTGGTGATCGCCAGATAGAGGCTGATCCAGGTCTCCAGACCGGCCGGCATCGGCGCGATCTCCGCGAAGACCGGGGCGGCGGGGTTGTCCCAGTCGTCGATGCCCAGGGCGGGGATCGACGACTGGTGGGCTCCTGTGGGGCTCCAGACATGGTTGGCCCGGCCGGTCATGATGTTGCCGTTGGGGCCCCAGCCTGCGCCGACTTCGGCGTTTAGGTCGGGCAGCGCGCCGGTGTCCCGGGCGCGCACGAGCAGCTCGGTGGAGCCGAGGCTGCCGGCGCCGAGGAACAGATGGCGGCAGGCGATCTCCTTGTGGACGACGGCCGTGCCGTCGGCGTCGATCTGGTCCACGGACAGCACATAGCTGCCGTCCGGCTGTTGATGGATCGCCTTGACCTGATGCAGGGTCTCGATGGTGACCTTGCCGGTGCCGAGCGCCGCGGCCAAGTAGGTCTTGTCCAGGCTCTGTTTGCCGTGGTTGTTGCCGTAGATGACCTCGCCCGCCAGCGCGGACTTGGGCACCTCACCGGCCGCCTCGCGCCGCATGTGGCCGAAGTCGTAGACGTTGGGCACGAAGGTGGTGCTCAGGCCCGCCTTGCCCGCTTGTTCGCGCGAGACCCGCGCGAACTTGTACCACTCCGTTTCCTCGAACCAGCCCTTGTCGATGTGGTTCACCTTGAGCATGGAGTTGGCACGCGGGAAGTACCGGTCGTACATCTCGGCGGCGTCCACCCGCGGGAGGACCTCCTGGAAGTACGAGCGCTTCGGCACGACGGCCATACCGCCGTTGACCAGCGAACCGCCGCCCACGCCCCGCCCCACATACACCGACATCTGGTCGAAGTGCACCCTGTCCAGCACTCCCGCGTACGGGTCGATGTCCCGGTTGATCACATCCAGCCACAGGAACGAGCCCAGCGGGGCCTCGGTGCGCGACTTGAACCAGCTGGAACGCCGGTCGGGCTTGAGCATTCCGCAGAAGACGTTGCCGTCGTCGGCGGGCTTGTTCCACAGCTGGCCCATTTCGAGCATGAGCGTCGGAATTCCGGCCTCGCCGAGCCGCAGTGCGGATACCGCGGCGCCGTATCCCGTACCGATCACCACGGCCGGTACGAACGAGCCGCTGCCGCCCTGTGGATTCCTCTTATCGGCGGCCGCTACACGTGGGGCGGCGGAAATCGTGGTCATTCCGGCGACGGCGGCGCCGCTGAGGGCGGCCAGTCCTAGCAGGCGGCGCCGTGACAGTTGCTGGTTCTCGAACACGCTGGTAGTACCCGACCTTCGCCGACAGGATCCTCCCCCGCGGGGCTGTTCCGCGGGGCCGTTCCGGCAGGGATCGCGGGCCTTGTCGACCAGCCCGAGCCGCCGGGTTCCACCATCCTGTTCAATAAAGACTGGGGGAAATGCCAGAGACACAGAGGCCGTTGACCGGCTGAAATGCGATGCCCCATCCGGAGCGGCGGTCCCCGGCTCGCCCGTGCCGGTCTCTGACGGTCGTACCCCGGCCGGGGCAGTGGGGCGGGAAGGGGTGGGGCATATGGTGCGCCCTGCGCAGCCGTGGTACTCCTCGTTCACTGAGCCGAAGTTGGCCATCAGGCGGCGGCACTTCGGTGCTGAGGGATTCCAGGTGAAACTGCACACCCCGCAGCAGCAGTGCGCGGTGGCGCAGGGCCACGACGACCCGCCGAGCGCCCAGGCCGTGGCCTCCAGTTCCGGAGGCAGGTCCGCTATGGCCAGGGAGCGGTAGTGCACCACCTCCAGCGGCGCGGGCGGACCCTCGAACAGACCGGTGTCGTCGTGCCGTACCGGGGAGATGCGGCCGTGGCGCGGTTGAGGGGCGCACTCACCCGGGCGCCTTGGAAGATGACGAGGCCCTGTTTGCCCAGGCCCCCCGAGGCCGGGCAGCCGACCCTGGCAGCGTTCTCGAAGCAGAACTGAAGTCGGCCAGGCGGTGCGGGGAGCTGGGACTGGGCGAGAGGACGACGTTGTCGAAGGAGTCCAGCAGCTCCGGGCCCCAGGCCGTGTCGTCGTTGCGCACGACCTCGGGTTCATCGCCGTTGACCTTGGCGTGTGGTGGAAGAGGTTGCAGGTTAAAGGAGTCGTAGTTGTCGACCAGCAGCGTACGCATCACAGCCGCCCGAGTTCGCGGGATATGAGGGACACGACCGCGGCCTGCTGCCCCGTCAGGAAGAAGTGCCCGCCGGGCAGCACCTCCAGTCGGAAGGAGCCGTCGGTGTGCCGCTCCCAGGCCGTTGCCTCGTCGATGGTGGTGCGCGGGTCGGCGTCGCCGGTCAGAGCGGTGATTGGGCAGCTCACGCGGCGCTGTTCGCCGCAGTGGTACCTCTCGATCGCCTCGTAGTCGCCACGGATGGCCGACAGCGCCATGCGTAGGATCTCCTCGTTGCCCAGCACCTTCTGGTCGGTACCGTCAAGGATCTTCAACTCGGCGATGATGCCGTCGTCGTCGCGCCGGTGGACACTCTCCGCGCGATGGGTGGAGGGCGCCCGGCGCCCCGACGCGACCAGGGCTCGGGGCGCGGCTCCTGAGCCCTTCTGCTCCAGTCGCCACGCCGTCTCGAAGGCGAGGACGGCCCCCATGCTGTGACCGAAGAACAGGGTCGGTTTCTCGTCCAGTTGGAGGAGCTTGTCGGTGATCCGGTCAGCCAGTTCCCCGATGTCGGTGACACAGGGCTCCAGCCTGCGGTCTTGTCGGCCGGGATACTGCAGGGCGATGACGTCGGCGCTGGAGGAGAAGGCGGTCGACATGGGCAGGTAGAAGCTGGCCGACCCGCCGGCGTACGGGAAGCAGACCAGCCGGGGGGCATTGCCGGGCGCCGGGTGATATCGCCTGACCCACATGGCCAGGTCGTCGTCCACGCTGTTCAACAGCTCGGGTCCTTTCTTGCTGGGGAGTGGCGACAGGGCCGCGGGGTTGCGACGGTGCGCGTGCTCAGTCCTTGTGCACGGTGATCGCCAGGCCGGGACACAGGTCGGCGTACTGTGCACCGCGTCCCGCTCTGACGCGGCGGGCCGTGGTGGCCGCTGAGCCCCATGCGCCGCCGGGCCTGCAGGCACTCGCGGGTCATGTCGAAGCCGGCACCGTCGCCCGGCCGACGGAGGGCTCCAGGGCCGCGGTCAGAATGCCGACAGGGGTGGTTTGCCCGCTCCGTCGTGGCCGAGTAGCGTCAGTACCGTTCCCGAGGAGTGGACAGGGCGACCGAGTTGAGTGCGCGTAGGGAGCCGAAGGCTTTGCTGACGCCATGTGCCTAGATCACGTTCTCGTCTCCTTCCTGATGCGGGGGAGGCGTTGGACTGGGTCAGGACATCACTGACTCCTATGGGTTGGTCGGTCCGGTACCCCGGCCTCCTGCCGCGGAGGGTGGGACGGTTGCCTTCGATACTCGGGCAGGGACATTCGGGAAAACCCTAGAAGTGCCGCCCCCGGGAGGCACGCACAGCCTTGCCGCGCCCGGGCAGGCGGGCACCCAACAGGGTCAGCAGCGGTTCTGCCTGGAGGGCGGTCTGCTCGAGCACGTGGTCAGGGTCGGACGCCGCGGTGATGATGGCGCCGACGCCATAGCGCAGTCCGTGGCCGGTGAGCAACGCGGTGTGTGTGGCGAGGGCGAAGTCGGCCGCACCGGTCAGGGAGAAATACCCGACCGCGCCCGCGTGGATGCCGCGGGGGCCGCTCTCCAGCCGGTCGGTTATCCGAGTCGTGCCGAGTTTGGGGGCGCCCGTGACCGAGGCACCCGGGAAAGCCGAGCGCACCGCGGCCGCGGCTCCGGCGTCCGCGCGCAGTTTTGCCCGTACGGTGCTCACCATGCGGTGGGCCGAGGCACCCGTCTCCACATCCAAGAACGGATCGACCGAGACGTTGCTGGTGAGGGCGAGGGAGCCCAGATCGTGCCGGACAACGTCAACGAGTGTCAGATGCTCGGCCCGGTCCCGCTCACTGGTCGCCAGGTCCGCGACCAGCAGCGCGTCCTCCTGCGGGGTGGCTCCGCGCTGCCGGGAGCCACCCACGATGGTCGACTCCACCCGTGCGTCCTGGTTGACGTGAAGGAAACGCTCGGGGGAGGCGCTGAGCACTGACAAGGGACCGAAGCTGAGAAAGGCTCCGAACGAAGCCGGATGGATCCGCCGCAGGGATCGGTAGGCGTGCCAGGGGTCGAGGCCCGTTCTGGCCTCGATCATGTTGGCCAGGTACGCGCCGTAGCTGCGACCGGCCGCCAGCTCCTCCAGGCAGGCGTCGACGAGCCTGAGGTACCGCTCGCGCTCGTGACGCAGTCGAAGTCGTACCGGCGTGGCGGCCGACGGGTGAGAGGCGGCCGAGGCATGCGGCAGCCGCAGGTGGGTGAGGGTTGCGTGGGCGGTGCTGAGCCAGGCCCGCGCCGGGGCTTCCTGCCCTTCCTCGGCGAGGGCGAGCAGATGGAGGGTGTCCGTGTCGTGGTCCAGGACGACTGCTCGGTCGGCGAAGACCATGACGGCGTCGGCATGCCGTGACCGGTGGGCTCGCGCGCCCCCGCACTCGGCCTTCAACTCGTAGGCGAGGAAGCCGACCCAGCCGAGCGCGAAGTCGCACGGCACGTCCGGGCAGTCGACCGCGAGGGAGCGCAGGTCCGCTTCGATGAAGTCCAGGAAGCCGCTGCGTACGACCTCCACCGACCCCGCCGCCTGAACGGACACGGTGCCCTTGGCGACGTTCGCGGTGGCGATTCGGGCGAGCGGCCCGTCGGCGTTGCCCAGTACGGAGAAACGCCCTGCACCGACGCCGGTCCGGCTGCTGTCCAGCCAGAACGCATGGTCACCGGAGCGGAACAGCCGGTCGAAGACGGCCTCGGCGTTCCTGTGGCCGTGCAGTCGCCTTAGCAGCACCCGCAGTTGGCGTCGCCGCTGGGGCGGCCGGCCGCCGCGCGGGGACCGGCCCGGCGCTCTGGGGGGCATGGGAGCGTGCATCGGCAGAACGGTTCGTACACGGCCGTGCCGCTCGGTGAGGTCACGGAAGTTGGCCAGCAGATGAGGGCCCGTCTCGGCGCCGGCGGACTCGGGGTGGAACTGCACGCCCCACAGGGGGAGGGCGCAGTGCCGCAGGGCCATGACCACGCCGTCGTCCGTCGCCCAGGCGGTCGGCTCCAGGGCGGGCGAGAGGCCGGTGACCGCGAGGGAGTGGTAGCGGACCACTTCCAGCGGGTTGGGCAGGCCGTGGAAAAGACCGCTGCCGGTGTGCCGCACGGGTGAGGTGCGTCCATGGCACGGCCAGGGGGCCCGGCCCACCGAACCGCCGTGCGCCAGGGCGATGGCCTGGTGGCCGAGACCCACCCCGAGCACCGGCAGCCGTCCGTGTGCGGTTACTTCGGCGCAGATACCGGAGCGGGCGGTCTCGAGCGGGGTGCCCTGCCCCGGGGACAGCAGCACGTTGTCGAAGCCCTTGAGCAGGCCGGGACGCCAGGCGGGGTCGTCGTTGCGGACGACCTCGGGCTCGCGTCCGTTCACTTCGGCGATGCGATGGAACAGGTTGTAGGTGAACGAGTCGTAGTTGTCGACCAGCAGAGTGCGCATCACGGGTCCTTGTTCCGCACATGCTTGGGCGGGACCGGGGCTTGCGGCCAGTTGAATCGGGCCAGGAAGCGGCCCGGTGGGTCGGTCTCCTGTGCTGTCTGGCGCGAGGGGAAAGCGTTTCCTCGATGGGATTCCGGAAGGGGAAACCGCGGCCGGAAGTCGAATCAGAGAATTTTCAGGAGAGGGAGCGTCGTTCGCGGAAAATTACCCGGAAGGCTGCACTGGGCGGACTTATCCGAGTGGTTGATCGATGGAGAGCCGGTGCCGATGAGTGGGATGCGGGCCGAAAACGAATGGCCGGATCGCGTCGCGTTCTCGGGGATGGGTCAACTTCGGAAAGAGTACCTGCGTGGTGGGCGCCGAAGTCGTCCAGACAGTGTGTGCTGATTGTCACGTCGATCCGTTCGAACCCTCGACCCTCTGAATTCAGTCGCGGGAGCTGCCGGGCGGCGCCATGCCGCGCCCTGGCGGGGTGTCCGAGTTCCGGAAGGTCGACGGGCGGAATCGTTCTTGTCGCGGCGCTCGTCGCTCCCCCCGTTGTCCGAGGCCGGGGTCCACATTGCATCCCTATGTAATCTCATGGTCGGCGCCGGGAATTCCTTAGACTTCCGCAGTTGGAAGAGCAAGATTTGTGACTGTTCGTCACCTTTGTCGCAATTTATCGAATCGGGTTTAGTGATGTGATGACGGGAACTTTCATGGCGGCGCGCCCCCTGCTATCTCGGCTACCCAAAGGAGGTATCCTCCGGAACCAGGGGGGTGCTCCGGCGATCCTCGCAAGCTTGCGCAAATGTGATTCGTGCTGTTTGGGTGCGCTGCTCACCTCGGCGGAAATTTGCTGCAAATTCGCGAGCGAGTCGGTCGCCGAGCAATGTTGCTAAAAGGTGTGTTGAGGGTGCGAGGGGGTTGCGTGCGTAACCATGGGAAAATACTGCAGCACGACGTATTGCTCGGCCGCGACAACGAACTGGCAGCACTCGTCGCGCGGGTGAGCGCCGCGCGCCGCGGCGATACCGGATGCGCGATCCTCACCGCGCCCTCCGGCTTCGGGAAGAGCGTTCTGCTCGACTCGCTGCTGCGTACCCCCGGATGCTGGGGCATGACGGTGCTGCGCGGCCACTGCGGGGAGGCGGCCGGAGGGGCCGGGGCATACTCCGGATTACGGGCCCTGTTCGCGGCGACGGGCACCCCGGCAACGCACCGCGAGGAGACAGACGGGGGTGCCGGCCATCCGGCTGAGTTCCTGCCCGGACCCGGGGGTACACAACGGTTCAGCCTCCCCACCGCTTACCCGGTGTTCCGCCGACTCCACAGGCACGCCTTACGTCTGATGGCGCATCGACCACTCATCCTCGCGCTCGACGATGCCCACGACTGCGACGAACACTCCTTGCGCTGGCTGGATTTCATCCTGCGGCGGGCGGCCGGGCACCCCCTGCTGGTCCTCCTCGCACGGCGTTCCGAGGCCCGTCTGCGAGCCCCCGAGGCCTGGGCCGGCCTCCTTGCGCAACCCGCGATGTCCCTCCTGCACCTCGGCGCTCTCGGTACCGACACCGTCGGCAGCCTGGCCGAGCAGGTCTTCGGGACACCGGTGCACCCCCGACTGGCCCGGGACGTGGCCGCGGTGACCGGCGGCAACCCGCGGACCGCTGTACGACTGCTGCGCGAACTGCGACGCCGGGGGGCCGGCCCGGACGAGGCGGGCGCGCGCCAGGCGGTGGAATTGGGCGCTCGCATGGGAGCCAGGTCGGTGCGGCGCGTGCTCGCCCGTGAGCGCGCCGACCTGCGGAGCGCCGCGGCTGCCGTCGCGCTGCTCGGCACCGAACCCCTCAAGTACATCGCGGTCCTGGCGGACGTGGATCGCGGGTCGGCCGAAGAGGCGGTGACAGTACTGCGCCACGCCGGAGCCCTGTCCCCTGATGGCGCGGAAGTGGTGCACGACGCCGTACGGGACGCGCTTCTAGAGTCGCTCAGTGTCAGCCAGAGGGCAGAACTGCACGCGCGCGCCGCCCTGTTGCTCAGCGACGCTGGCAGCCCGGCCGACCAGGTGGCCCGGCATCTGGTTGAGCTGCCCCAAGTCCACGAACCGTGGATGGCGGCAGTACTGCGGGATGCCGCCGCCTGGGCCGAGCAGCGCGGCGCCTTCAGCGACGCGGCCGGTTTCCTGCGCCGTGCCCTGGAGGCGGAGCCGGACGACGCCGAAGCCCGACTGCGGCTCGCCCTCGCCGTGACCCCCACCGACCCCTTGGCCGCGGCTGCGCTGTTCCGAACCGCACTCGCCGACGCCGCAGACACCGCCGCACGAGCCAGCATCGCGGTCCAATACGCCATGGCCTGCCTGACCGTGCCCCTCCCGGCCTCTCACCGGGCGGAACTGCTGGAGGCCCTGGAAGCCGCCCGGGACACCCTCACGAACGACTCGCAGACCGACGTACAGCTGCGCGACCAGGTGGCGGCCGTCCTGCTGCTCATGGGGCGGCGTCGAACTGACACGGCGGGCCGGCAACCCCACGGTCCCGTAACGGCGCCGCACCAGGTGCGAACCGGCCTCAGCGACCCGCTCCAGACAGCGGCGCTCGGCGCATTGCACGACGCACTGTCCGGCCACTCCCGGGAGAGGGCGGTGCGGGACGTCCGCCGGGTGCTCGTCGCCGCCCCCAAACAACCGCTTTGGCTGCAGTTAGCCGCCGCCACCACCCTCGCCCTCGCCGACGAGACCGCGGACGCGCACGCCGCACTCGACACCGTGCTACGCCGCACCGCCGATGAACCGGCCTCCTGGACTCGCGTACTTGCCCTGACCACACGGTCCACCTTGCTGCGCCGCGACGGCGCCTTCTTCGATGCCACCGCCGCGGCCCGCGTCGCGATCGACACGGTGGGCGAATCGGGCAGTGACGCGTGGATGCGGCAGGCGCGTGCGGTGCTGGCGTCTGCTCTCGTCGACCAGGGCGAGCCCCAGCGGGCGGAGCGCCTTCTGGACGGGATCAGCCGCGCCGAACCGAGCAGCTCCGCCATCGAAAACCAGCTGTACCTGTACGCCCGGGCTCGGGCCCGCTGGGCCGCCGGTCACCCCGCGCAGGCCCTTCGGCTGCTGCGCGAGTGCGGCTGGGCACAGGAGGCTGCCGGTGTGGTGAACCCGGTGGTCACCCCGTGGTGGGCGGAGGCCTGCCTCATCCTCGCGGCCATGCGCCACCCCGCCGACGGCAGGGAACTCGCCGACCAGGGAGCTGAACGCGCCCGCCGCTGGGGAACGCCACGCGCCCTCGGCCTTGCCGCGCTTGCACGGGGCGTGCTCACTCGGGGCCGGGCAGGGGTCGATCTGCTCGCCGAGTCGGTGCATCACCTGTCCCGCTCACCCGCTGTTGCCGAATGCGCCCGGGCTGAATACGCCCTTGGCCGAGCCCTCCTCCTGCACGGCGACGAGACCGCCGCCCGGAACCGGCTGCGCAGGGCGGCGGGCCTCGCCGGTGGCTGCGGCGCGCTCGCGCTGGCGGAGTCGGCCCGCAACCTGCTGGTCTCCGCCGGAGGACGGATGGCGGGCGCCACCGGTACGTCGACTGGGGGTCTGCTTACCACGACCGAGCTCAAGGTGGCCGGACTGGCGGTGTCCGGAGCGAGCAACCGCCAGATCGCACAACGACTGTTCGTCACCGTGCGGACCGTCGAGTCCCATCTGACCAATGTCTACCGCAAGCTCGGGGTGCGTCGACGGGAGGGACTCGGCCTCGCTCTGCGCGCCGTCCAGGGCCGCTCGATGCAGCTCCCGGGCGCATCAGTGCTGGAGGGAACGTGAATGTCCGCCCTGCCGGAGACGCACGCCACGGACGAAGGAGCGGAGGCTGGACAGCCAGGTGAGCACCGGATGACTTATTCGGCCAACTCCTCCCGGTTCCACCACGCCCAGTCGGCGACGGCCGCCACACATCTGCCGCCCTGCACCGGTGAACGGGAACGGACGCGCCTGGCGGCGCTGGTCGACGCCCTGGACACCGCGGGCCCGGTACTGGTCACGCTGTCGGGCGGAAGTGGATCCGGCCAGAGCGCCCTCGTCCGCTGGGCCGTGGACCGGGCACGCACGGCCGGTCGCCGGGTGCTGCACGCCCGCGCCGTCCTGTCGGAGAAGGAGCAGTCGTATGCCGTGGTGACACAGTTGCTGGACCAACTCGACGGCATGGCCACGAGCCATCGGGCAGCGCGACCCGAGCCTCTTCCGGGCTTGACGAGGGTGCTGCGCGCCGTGCGTGAGCACCCGACCGTCCTGGCCGTCGAGGACACGCACTGGCTCGACCGGGAGTCGCTGCACTGGCTCCAGGCGCTGCTGCGCCGGTCCGCCGGTCTGCCGCTCGTCGTCGCGTGCGGTGGCAGCGAAGCGGTGGCCGATGAACCGGGATGGCTGAGCGCGCTCGGCTCTGCTCCGGGCCCAGCCTCCTGCCACCACCTGCCCCTGGCGCCGCTGTCACCGCATGAGGTCGCAGCCGCGGTCACGCGGATCTGTGGGCCGGGGAACGATGAGCGGTTCGCGGCGGAGGCGGGCCGGATCAGCGGCGGCCAACCCGCGGTGCTCCACGACCTGTTGCTGCGGTTCGGCGCCCTAGGGCACCACACGGGCGCAGCCCGTGTGTCGCTCCTCCACACGATCGGCACCGAGGTACGCGGCGACCACCTCGTCCACGCGATGCACACGCTCGGCTCGGAAGGGGGCGCGGTGGTACGGGCCCTGGCTGTCTGCGGAGACCTGCTCGACTTCCCTTTCGTGTGCGCTCTCGCACGCGCGACCCGTCTCAACCAGCACCGGCTGCGCGCCGCCTTGACGCAGACGGTCGGTATCCAGGGCCTGCCGGGCGGCCGTCTGCGGGTCGAACCGTCCCTGCGCACGCGGGTCCTGGAGGGGATGACCGCAGCTGACCGGACCGACTTGCACACGCAGGCCGCCGAACTTGCCCATCGCGCCGGAGCCGAGGACAGGGCGGTGGCCGATCTGCTGCTCGGCGCCCGCCCGATCGCAGCGCCTTGGGCGGTGCGGACGCTGCGACGGGACGCGGACCGGGCGGTCCGGGACGACACACACGGGCGCGCCGTCGTACTGCTCACCCGGGCCTCGCAGGAGGTACGGGACCCCGCCGAGCGCGCGCGGCTTGACCTGGAACTGGCCGCCGTGCACTTGGTCACCGAGCCTGAGGCGGGTGATCTGCGGATCGAGCGGCTGATCCGCACGCCCGGCAACCCCGTCGTGGTGCGTGTAGCCGCCGCCGACCTCGGCATCACCGCAGGCGGCACCCGGGCTGTGCGCCGCGCTCTCACGGACGTGCTGACGGAGGCGACCGGCGCCGAACGGGAGGATATGCTCGCGCTGTTCTGGGCCGCCGACCCCACCGCTCAGGAGCACGACGTGGTGTCCGTTCCCTCGGTCCCACCGCTTCCTGAGCGGCCGGCCTCACCCGCTCAGGCCGCCGTGCGTGCCTGGCAACTGGCCCTGTACGGCGAGGCGCTCGACGAAGTCCGGAGCCTGGCGCGGACGGCCCTGGCCTACGATCACCGGTCCGACGGCCCGCTCGTCCAGCCTACGCTGGCCGCCTGCAAGGCCCTGTGCCTCGCCGACGCGCTGGACGAGGCGGAAGCCGGCTTGAACCGGTTGCTTGGCACACTCGGCGGCAGCCGGCTCCGGCTGGCTGCCCCGCGCCTTCTCGCGTTGCGCGGCGAGGTCCATCTGCGCCGTGGTCGGCTTGCCCAGGCCGAGCGGGACCTGCGGGAGGCCGAGCAGGCGGTGGGCCTGCTCGTGCGGTCGGCCGCCGTCCTGCCGCACTTGCACGGCATCGGCACCATCGTCGACGTGGAGAGCGGCCGTGATGAGCGAGCCCGTGACCGCGTCACCATGCCCATGCCGTCCGCTGCCGAACACAGCGAGTACTGGCCCCATCTGCTGTTCGCCCGGGGCGTGGTCGCATTGCGCTCCGGCAGCCCCGCGGAGGCGCGGGACCAGCTGCTGGAATGCGGCCGCCGGCTGTTGAGCCGTCACCATCTCAATCCCGCTCTGGTGCCTTGGCGTTCGCTGACCGCGCTGGCCTGCCACGCCGCGGGTGATGCAGACGCGGCCCTGAGCCTCAGCGAGCAGGAGCTGACGCTCGCCCGGCGCTGGCGCATCGGCAGCAGCGTCGCCTGGGCCGAGCTGACTGCAGTCCTGGTGACCGCGCGGAAAGACCGTCTGGCCACCCTCCGCTCGGCCATGGAAGCAGTCCGGTCCGGACCGACCGGTCCGGAATACGCCCGCGTGCTCGCCGAGTTCACCGCCACGGAGTTGACCGCCCCCGGGGGTGACCGGCAGCTGGCGGCGGTGTCCCTGGTCGAACTGAGCGCGCTGACCGCCGCCCATCCGGCAGCCCCGATGGCGGCCCGGGCTCGTGCCCTGGCCGGAATGGCCGCCGAAACGGTACCGGTTCCGGGCTGGGACGTGCTCTCCCCGGGTGAGCGGCAGGCCGCACTGCTCGCCGGCATCGGCCGCAGCAACCGTGACATAGCCGCTGTGCTGCAGGTCTCCAGCCGTGCCGTGGAACTCCGGCTAGCCCGGGTGTACCGCAAGTTGTGCATCAACGGGCGTCAGGAACTGCGGGCACTGGTCCGCGCGACGGAAGGACACTGAACGCGATGCTGCTCGACCGAGGAGCCGAACTGGCGGTGGCACAGGGCGCTCTGCGCGCCGCTGCCGGAGGGAGATCCTCGCTCCTTCTGGTGGCCGGCCCCCTGGGAATTGGTCGATCGGCGCTGTTACGTGAACTGTCCGAGCGCGTCGATCCGAAGACGGTGCACCTGTTACGGGCCAACGCGGCGGCGGGGGAACGGGACTTTGCCTTCGGGGTGGTACGCCAGCTGTTTGACAGTGTGTTGACCACTGCATCCAGCCAGGCCCGAGAACACTGGTTCGCCGGCGCAGAAGCCGCCCGGCAGGTCTTGGACTACGACACCCACGCACCGGACGAAACGATTCTGCGGGACTTGCGCTCGCTGCTGGCCGAAGTGAGCGCCACGGTACCTCTGCTGGTTCTCGTCGACGACGTGCAGTGGGCGGATGCCTGGTCGCTGCGCTGGCTCGCTCATCTCGTCCTGCGCCTGGAGGGCCTGCGGATGCTGCTCGTGTGCACACTGCGCGACGGCGATCCCGGTGCGGGCGACCCGCTGGTCGAGGAGGTCGCGGCGGCCTCGGCACACGTCCTGCGACCCGCGCCGCTGTCCCTGGCCGCCACCGGGGAACTCGTCCGCGAGCACTTGGGCCGGCCCGCCGACAAGGAGTTCGTGCGGGCGTGCCACGAGACTTCCCGGGGCAATCCGCTCTTCCTTCTCTCCGGGCTCTCTGAACTCTCCGCCACCGGTTGCCGGCCACTGGCCGGCAACGCCCACGTCGCGCGCTCGCCGCACTCTGTCCGGCTCCGGGACCGGATCACGAGCTGCCTGCTCATGCAACCGCAACCGGTCAGGGACGCAGCGGCTGGGCTCGCCATCGCCACCCCGGACGGGCAGCAGGACTCCCACCTTGTCGGCCGGCTCGCGGGCCTCGACGACGTCGGCCTGGCGACGGCACTGCGCGCGCTGCACCGGCTTGGGCTGCTGGCTGAGGCGGGCCGGCCGCGCTTCGCGCACCCGGCGGTGCGCGAAGCGGTCGAGTGCTCGATGAGTTCCGCCGAGCTCCAGCGTCGGCACGAAGCCGCCGCCGAGATCCTGTATGAACACGGTCGCCCGGCGGAAGAGGTAGCTGCCCACCTGATGGAGGTGCCCACCTCCAGGCACTCTTGGTCCGTTCCGGTTCTGCGCAGCGCGGCGGACGCTGCCGCACACAGAAGCGCGCCGGAACTGGCCGCCCGGTATCTGCAACGGGCGCTGCTGGACGCGGTCGAGCAGGACCGGACGAGGGCTCGGCTCCTGGTTGAACTAGCTGCTGCGGAGGGGTCCTTCGACCCGACCGCCGCCGAACGCCACATCGCTCAGGCTGTGCCCCTGCTCCCCACGGCCCGTGACCGGGCCACTGCCGCGCTGCAGCTCTCGCCCTGTTTGACCGCCCCCCTGAGCCCCGCGAGGATCGACCTGTTCAGACGGGCTGCCGAGGATCTGGCGGGTCCTGATGCTCAGGAAGGCGCCGGCAGTGAGGAGGCGCACCGTTTGGAAGCGAGGCTGCGCTACGCGGGCCTTTGCGACTACGCGCAACTCACCGATGCCGTCGCGAGGCTGCGGGCGCTGGAGCCTTCCGTCCTCGTCCGCACGCGCGGTGGCCGGGAACTATTGGCCGTGCTGCTGTACGCGTCGGCGCTCGGCGCCGACGGCGAGGCGTCGGAGGTTGCGCGGCAGGCCCGCGGCATCCTGGAATGGGAGGCGGCCACCGCCCCCGGCCACGGCTCGGTGGTCCACCTGGTCCTGCTGACCCTGGTGGGGGCCGATTCCGTACAGGCTGCCGAGCCCTGGCTGAATGCTGCCCAGCAGAGCGCAAGCAGGGATGGTGGCACGCCCGGTGCCGTGGGGCATGCCCAGCGCGAGCTGTTCCAGCTTGCTCTGGGCCGGTTGCCCCAGGCGCGTGAGGAGGCGCAGCGCGTCGTCGACCTGGATGGGACCGTGAGCGAGGAGCGCCGCTGTTTCTACGCCGCCGTACTCGCCGCGCTGACGCTGTCGACACAGGATGCGCACTTGGAGACGCGGGTGGCGACGGAGGCGCCAGGCCAGCCGCTCGGGCCGGTCCCAGCCGCGCTGCTGAGCCTGTTGCGGATCTCGCAGGAGGCTCAGGCTGGAGATGCCACCGCGGCACTGGACACCGCCATGCACTGCGGTCGCCAACTGGAGTGCGCGGGGTGGCGCAACCCTGTTCTCTTCCCGTGGCGCCCCTGGGCGATCTCCCTGTCCCACCGGCTCGGTGACCACCACATCGCCCGGACACTCGCGGTCGAGGAGTACTCGCAGGCGAGAGAGTGGGGAGCGCCGGTAGCCATTGGCAGGGCACTACGGCTGCAGGCGCTGACGGAAGGGACGGGCGCGAGCGTCGATCTGCTACGGGAGGCCGTCGAGACGCTCCGTGGCTCCGTCAACGAGCTGGAGCTCTTCAGGGCTGTGCGCGATCTGGGGCAGATGCTGGGCAGTGGCGCGGAGTCGAACCGGCTGTTGCGCGAGGCGGGAGAACTGGCGAAGTCCTGCGGCGTGCCATGGGTACCCGCGGCGGTGGCGCGCAGGGCCTCGGCCCGCACCGCGGCGGCGGTGCTGACCCGTACCGAGAGCCGCGTGGCCGCATTGGCTGTCAGCGGCCTCACCAATCGGGAAATTGCGACTGAACTTCAAGTCAGTGCACGGGCCGTGGAAAAGCATCTTACGAATTCCTATCGTAAACTCGGAGTTTCGGGCAGGTGTCAGCTTGCTGCAGTTCTGCACGACACGCACGCACACGCTCCTTGTTGAAAGGGGAACTGTTCGCGCATCCGCCCGGTCCTTCGGTTGAAACTCGATCGAAAGACCGGGCGATTTTGTTGGGGTTGCCTGTCTGACCTGCTCGTTTGCGACCGTACCGAAGTGAAGGTGCGATGCTCGTGGCGCTGACCGAACCTTCCTGGGGTAACCCCACAGAATCGGCGCGAGTAGGGCGGATCGCGTTGACCGGATCATCAGGGAATCTCTATGGTTCAACTATGTTCCAGTGATAAGGACTCGGTGAAACGTGCGCGTCCCATGATCCGTATTCTCCCCGGCCGTTACTTCACACAAGAAAGGAGAGTCCTTTGAAATCCTGAAGGGCGGCCATGGGCGGTGGTGAGTTGGTTGGTCCCTGCTGTCCCCCTCTCCAGCGTTGGATGTCCACCTGATGCGGGCATCACGCTGGGGCTCAGTCCCGGCGGTGCAAGGCCGCCGGCGAGGTCACTGTCGCGTTTGACGCGGTCCGCCGGACGACGGTGGATCGGGCAGGCCATCGCCGTGCAGACCGTCCCCCCGTTTGTCCCCGTCCATCCATCACCGAAGGACCAACTGCTGCGCAGGCCGGCGTACCCCTACTGAGGGCGACGAGGAAAGCGTCGTCTTCGCCAACGATGTCATGCGCGAGTGGCTCGACCCACCGCGATCCGTTGACGAGGGCGTTCCACGAGGGAACGCCCAAGACGATAGTGCGCTGTGCATACGGACCCCCACCGTACGAAGGGCGATCATGCCGCAGGTCACCAACCCACGACGTCAGACGAGCTCCGTCACTTCTTCCCTCCCCGCCCCGAAGGCCCACGTCCACGATCCCGTCTTCGAGGACGGTCGGCTGCCCCGGACGGGGTTCGCCAGCGACAGCCGCCTGAGCATGGCCCGGCTCGACCATGCCCTGACCATCCAGCAGGCCAACGAAGAGTTCTTCTGGCAGTTCGGCAAGTCGGCGGCGGAGCTGTGCGGCCGGACCTTCAGTGACCTGGTCCATCCGAGCGTCCAGCAGCCGCTGATGCGCCAGTTCTCCGGCCTCACCGAGGGCCGCCGCGACCGGTTCGCCGCCGACGTCATCGCGGTGGGACCGGACGACGCTACGTTCACTGTCCCGCTGACGGCCATCATGGTGCGCGGCGGACTCCCGGATGAGTCGTCCATCCTCGTCATGATGCCCAACGCGGGAACTGGTTCAGCCGACTCGGAGCCGGCCGTAAGTGGTCGCAACAAGAAGCTCCTGAGCCCGATCGACGCCCGCATACTTGAGGGCATAGCCTCCGGACTGTCGACCATCCCGCTCGCCTCACGGCTGCACCTGAGCCGGCAGGGCATCGAGTACCACGTGACTGGTCTGCTGCGGGAATTACGTGTGCCGAACCGGGCCGCATTGGTCTCTCGTGCCTACTCCATGGGCGTACTGAAGGTTGGCATCTGGCCGCCCAAGGTGGTTCCGGACTTCATCAAGAACTGACAGTGGTGATTGCTGTGAACCGTCCTGGGTTCGTTGGAGGCTCAGGCCTGCCCCGTGTGAACCGGGGCGGTTCACACGGGGAATGCAACTACACCGTGCACCCCCCGGCCCACGCAGCCGGCGAACTCCAGCGGACCGGCAGCTCGCCTTGAGCGTGAGGCCCTGTCGCACCCCACCCTGACCGGCATGACCAGCACCGAACTGACCGGGCTGACCGCGTCCTGGCCACCGCGCTGCACCAGCACCTCGCCCTGTCGCCCACCATGCTCGTCCCCCTGTTCACCGTCAGCAAGGACACCATCCGCCAGGCCACCGGCGAGATCGGACAGCAGATGGACCAGCACGGGCACACCCTCGCTCCCGCAGCGGACACCTGACCACACTGACCGGCCTCCTCGTCTGCACCACCGCACACGGCGTCACTGTCACACCACAGGCAAAACCCACGCCTTGATTCTTTAGGGCCCAACCAGTCTGCCAACGAGCGGATCGACGCCCCATGCCGACGGCAACTTGGCCCACTGGCTATTCCCGGGGCTCGTTCGGCCGACTCCTTCCGCCGGAGCCCCCGCAGTCCACGGGGAGTTGACGGCGATCAGCGGGCTGTCGGAGACGTCGACGCACAGTAGCCCGCCTACTGCCGTGGTAGGCGCGGGAGAGTACCGACGCGGTGGGCCCCCTCCACTGCAAGAGTTATCCCGGGCGCGATCTCCGTGAAGCCCGCGTCGCGCACCACCGGAAGGCCGCTGACCGTGAGTGTGCGCCAGTGTGCCGCATCGGCCGTACGCGCCGACAGGGGGTACCCGGCCTCCCGCCACGCCTTGCGCTGCGTGTCCGGAAGGTCCAGCCAGGCCAGCTGGGCGCCGTGTCCCGCCTGGGCCATGGCCTTGCCCGCCGACATCTTGATCTCGGGACTCAGCCACAGCACCGGTCCGGCGAGGTCGGGGGCCCCGGGCGGCTCGGGGTCGGCCAGCTCGGTGCCCGAAACCTGCAGTTTGGCCAGTTCCTTGGGCCAGCCGTCGAGCGGAACGGGCGGAAATACCCGTACTTCGGCGGTCGTACCGGTCACCGTGATGCCGGGCAGTGCCGCGGCCTTGCGCCACTCCGCGCCGCGCGCCCGGCGCACCACCTTGCGGATCCGGCCGTCGTGCCAGTCGCGCATGGACCGCGCCCACTCCCCGTCGCCCTCTGACCGCTCGTCGCCGAGGATGGCGAGCACCGCGCGGGCCGCGGTCTCCAGCGCGTCGGTACGGGCCGGGGGTTCGGCCTTCTCGATGTGTACGACGAGCGGGAGGACGAACTGCGGTGCCTCGTCGCGCGAGGTCCTCTCGTGCCGGAAAGGGCTGCCGGGGTTGTCGGTGGGGGTGTTTTCGCTGCTCACGCGTTCAGTCTGCCAGCCGCCCCAGCGGGGGGTGTTGGCGGAACGTATGCCTCCGGGCGACGATGCCCGGTATGAAGAGTGATCTTTTCTCCACCGAGAACATGGCACAGCAGGCGGCTGTGCCCGGAATGACCCTGCAGAACGCCAAGTCGATCAAGTACGCGGTCAACGGCGAGATGCACGCGCGACAGGGCTCGATGATCGCCTTCCGCGGCAACCTCCAGTTCGAGCGCAAGGGCCAGGGCATCGGCGGCATGCTCAAGCGCGCCGTCACCGGCGAGGGTCTGCCGCTGATGGCCGTGCGCGGCCAGGGCGAGGCGTGGTTCGCGCACGAGGCGGCCAACTGTTTCATCGTGGACATCGACCAGGGCGACGCGCTCACCATCAACGGCCGCAACGTGCTCTGCTTCGATGCGACCCTCACGTACGAGATCAAGACGGTGAAGGGCGCCGGCATGACCGGTGGCGGCATCTTCAACAGCGTCTTCAGCGGTTACGGCAAGCTCGGAGTCGTCTGCGAGGGCACCCCCATCGTGATACCGGTCACGGCCCAGCAGCCGGTGTTCGTCGACACGGACGCGGTGGTCGGCTGGAGCGCCCAGCTGCACACCTCGCTGCACCGGTCGCAGTCCATCGGCTCGATGATCCGCGGCGGTTCCGGCGAAGCGGTACAGATGAAGATGGAGGGAGAGGGCTTCGTGATCGTCCGGCCCAGCGAGGCCACCCCGCAGAAGGCGGGCCAGAACTGACCATGAGCGGCGCGGACGGCAGGTGGACGGCCCGTCGGGGCCGTGCGCATCGACGACCGGAGGGGTGAGCGCATGGACGTGCACGAGCCGTACTGCGGGACACCGCCCGCCGTCGCATCTGCATCCGAAGAGGCCGCGGCCTTCGAGGGGCCCTTCGCCGAATGCGTGCTGTGCCGCGAGCCGACCGAGTACCCGGAGTCGGTCAAGGGCGCGCCGCTGTGCCCGGTCTGCGCGTGGCAGGAGGCCCAGCGGTCGGCATGTTCCGGCTAGGACCCGACCGGGCGCTCCTCGAGGACGCCTGACAGGACCGCCCGGACCGGTCCGGACCTCCCGGACCGGCTCAGGGCGCGTCCGGAGGATCATCGGCGAGCAGCGAGGTGCGCATCAGCTCGGAGACCTTGACCATCCTGTAGCCGCGTGCGCGGAGTTCGGGGACGATCTTCCGGATCGCCTGCTCGGTGGCCGGGGCCGCGCTGCGGGTGCAGTGCATCACCACCAGCGAGCCCGGTCTCACACCGGTGAGGACCTGCTCGGCGACGGCGTCCGCGTCCGTGGCGAAGGCGTCACCGCCGACGACGTCCCACTGGACGGCGGTCACTTCGGCGGGGGCGATGGCGCGCAGCGCCGTGTCGTCGTAGCAGCCGCCGGGAAAGCGGAAGTACGGCACGACGTTGCGTACACCTGCCGCGCGGAAGGCGGCGAAGGCGCGTTCCACATCGGAGCGCATCTCCTGCTCGCGGATCACCGGCAGCCCGTAGCAGGGCGCGGTGAAGGCGTAGTGGCTGTAGGAGTGATTGGCGATCTCGAAGAGCGGATCGCCGCCGATCGCCATCGCCTGGTCCGGATACTCCTCGGCCCAGCGGCCGGTCATGAACACGGTTGCGGGGACCTTCAGTTCCCGCAGGGTGGCGATCAGCGCCGGGTTGTCGAACCGCTCACCGTCCGCCGCGCGCCTGCCCTGGTCGGCCGTCATGTCCGCGTCGAACGTGAGCGCCACGGTCCTCCCTGTGCCGGCCGCCGAGGCGGCTGCGCGCCGGAACACCGGTGTGAGCCCGCCCGGGCCCGGCGCGAACCTCGGAGCGGTGTTCAGGAACGGCTTCCCCTGCCGCGGCGATGCGGCCTCGGCAGAGCCGGGGGAGGGCCCATCGGGGGCGCCGGGGCCGCGCCCGGTGCCGCAGCCGACCAGCAAGGTGTACAGAACGGTGGCGGCCAGTACTCCTCGCACAAAGGCAGTCATTTGCGGAATATATGATCATTCCACCGGTTTGAGGGGTGTGCCGCTCCCGTCCCGGGATCAGGTTCCGTCGGTCCAGCCCAGCGGATGCAGTTCCACCGGCCGGGCCGGAGCCGGTTCCCCACCGGCCTCGTTGAACGCCGTCAGCGCCGCTATCAGCGCGGCACGCTGCCCGGGAGCCAGCCGCTTCACGATCGACGCGATCTCCTTGCGGCGGCTCGCCATGACCTCCTCGACGATCCGCGCACCCTCCGGCGTCAGCTGCAACACGGTCTCGCGGCGGTTGTCCGGGTTGGTCCGCCGGTTCACCAGTCCGACGCCGATCAGCCGGTCCACCATGCGCATCGCGGTCGAGGGGCTGACCCCGAGCCGTTCGGCCAGCAGGACGAGCTTGGCGGCGCCGTGCGTCGACAGCACCACCAGCAGCCGGAACTGGTGCAGTGTCACGCGGTCCTCGACCGAGGCGAGGGAGCGCGCGGACACGGCAACGAGGAGCCGGGACGCCGTCAGTACCGCACCGGTGACCGCGTCCACGTCGTCCATGCCGTCGCCCGGCTGAATCTGCTCGACCATGGCCCCTTTCTATCCTGCCGCCCGCGGGGGCCGCCGGGGAGTGTCCCCCTTGACCGTCCAGGCGGGCCCTGTAAAGCCCCGCCGGACTTTTTGCACTGTGCAATGATGCCCTCGCGAGGGGTCCGGCGTGCGGTCGGCAACTGCTCGGGACGGCACCGGTACGGTGACGCGGTTCGGCCGCGCCGCCCACGTGCCGAGACCCTCGGACCGTGTGCTCAGGAGGCATGAAGGATGGCAGGGCCCCCCTCGGCCGGTGTGCTCGCCGGGCTGGCGAATCTGATCGACGTGCCCGCCGACCAGGGCGGAGCTGTGTGGCGCCTGTCCACGGCAGGCAGGCAGCTCGACGCCAACCTGATCCGGGTCCTGCCCGGCGACCGGGTGGAGGGCCATGTCGAACCCGACCTGGACGTACTGGTGTGTGTCCTGACCGGCACCGGTGAGCTGGAGACGGACGGCCGCCGGCAGAAGCTGGTGGCGGGCTGCGTGGTGTGGCTGCCGCGGGGCACGTACCGGTCGCTGTCCGCCGGGCCGGTCGGGCTGGCCTTCGTCACGGCGCACCGCCGCCGCCCGGGCCTCGCCATCCGCAACGCCGCTTCATCCGCTGCCTCCGCTCCGGCGGCCGTCGAGGGCGGTGAGCCGGCATGTGTCCTCCATCGGGTCTGTCCGGGCTGTGACCGCCCCGCCGAAGACGTCGGCGCACGTTACTGCAGCCGGTGCGGCACCGAACTCCCGTCGTAGGCACTGGTCTGACGGCTCGTCACAAATACTCTTTCGCAATCGCGATGAGTACAACTCCCGCCTCATCCGTATCAAGGGTCGGACGCGTCCCCCCGGTTCCCCATCGGCAACCGGACTCCGTACCCCCCTACAGGAGGCGACGAGTTGAGTCACAGGCGAATACCCAAGCGAAAGGCCATTCTGGCGGGAGCCGGAGCGGTCGGGATCGCCGCAGCAGCTGTGCTGCTGCCCCAAGCCAACGCCTCGCAGGACGGCGACTCCCGGTCCGGGGCCGAGGCCCCCCGGAAGCTGAGCGCCGCAGCTGCGGCGGATCTCCTCGAGCAACTCGGCCAGAAGCTCGGCGATGCCTATGGCGGCGCCTACTACGACGCCGACAAGCAGCAGCTCGTGGTCAACGTCGTGGGCGACGACAACGATGTGATCGTGCAGGTCAACAAGGCCGGCGCGGTGGCCCGCGACGCGAACAACAGCTGGGGCGACCTCAAGGCCGCCACCGGCACCCTGTCGAAGAAGGCCACCATCCCGGGCACCGCATGGGCCCTGGACCCGAGGACCAACCAGATCCTGGTCACGGCGGACCGCACCGTCGCCGGCGCCCGATGGGACAGACTCGAGTCGGCGGTGGAGTCCCTGGGCTCGGGAATGGCCAAGATCCAGAAGTCCGAGGGTGAGTTCAAGACCTTCCTCGAGGGCGGCGACGCCATCTTCGGGGGCGGAGCTCGCTGCTCGCTGGGCTTCAATGTGACCACGCAGGACGGGCAGCCCGGCTTCCTCACGGCGGGCCACTGCGGAGTGGCCGCGGAGCAGTGGTCCGAGGACCAGAACGGCGCACCCATCGGTACGGTCCAGGCGGCCACGTTCCCTGGCGAAGGCGACTTCGCCCTCGTCACGTACGACGACCCGGCGGTCGACGCCCCCAGCTCGGTCGACCTGGGCAACGGGCAGACGGTGGAGATCGTGCAGGCGGACGAGGCTGCCGTGGGGCAGCAGGTGTTCCGTATGGGCAGCACCACCGGCCTGAAGGACGGTCAGGTCACCGGTCTCAATGCCACCGTGAACTATCCGGAGGGCACGGTCACCGGTCTGATCCAGACCAATGTGTGCGCCGAGCCGGGCGACAGCGGCGGTGCGCTGTTCACCGGTGACGGCAGCGCGATCGGTCTGACCTCGGGCGGCAGTGGCGACTGCACGAACGGCGGCGAGACCTTCTTCCAGCCGGTCACCACGGCGCTGGAGGCGGTCGGCGCGCAGATCGGCGACGGCGGTGCGGGTGCCGGTGACGGTGCAGGTGCCGGAGATGAGGGTGCCGGCGCCGGTGACGAAGGTGCCGGTGACGCGGGCGCGGGTGACGCGGGTGCCGGTGACGAAGGTGCCGGTGACGCGGGCGTCGGTGACGAAGGTGCCGGTGACGCGGGTGCCGGTGACGAAGGTGCCGGTGACGCGGGCGTCGGTGACGAAGGTGCCGGTGACGCGGGTGCGGGCGACGCCGGTGCGGGACAGGCCGGGAACGGCCACGCGGGTGCGGACGACGGCGCGGCCGTCCCGGGCGACGGATCCGACGGACTCGGCTGACGCGCGCCTGGACCGGGGATGGGGACAGGGCCCGGGCGTCGTTCACGGGCGACGTCCGGGCCCTCCGGCTTCCCTGCCCCGCCGTGAGCCGTCGAGCAGCGCCGAGGCCACGGGGCGAGCCTGTGGATCGCACAGTGGCGGTCCACATCCGCAACGGCGCAGCGCTCGTTCGCGGCGTCCGTGGCCGAACCGCTCGCCATCGCACTCACCAACCGGTCGCCGCGGCCCGGGCTAGCTGCGCTGAGCCTTCGCGATACGCGGGGTGGTCTGCTGCTCGCCGGCCTTCTTGCTGATGGCGTACTGCTGGGCACGCTCTCCCGCTGGGATGTCGTCGAAGCCCAGGACGACCGAGTCGACGACCGAGCCGTCGGCGCCCACGAAGTCGACCTGCACCGAGTAGAACGCGGGCTCACTCGTCCTGTTGGTGACCCTGACCAGAGCCGCACGCGAACCGTCGGAGCGGGCGGTGGGCACGCCGCTCTGGGAGACGTCCGCGATCGCATTGCCTCTGCCCTCGACCTGGGCCAGCTCCGCCGACGCGGATGCGCGGACACGAGCGGCCTCCGCGGACACCGATTCCTCGAACTCCTTCTGCGAGCGGGGTGTCTCGGTGGAGGTGTCGCGGGGGGTCGGGGACGCGGTCGCGGTGGGGCTGGCGCCACTGCCGCCGCCGTCGGATCCGCATGCGGTCAGACAGGCCGTCAGCAACGCAGCGACGACGGCAGGGGCCAGGCGAAGGTGGTTCACGACGTCTCCGGTCTGCGGCGCCAGCCGCCTGATGAATCCGACATTGCTTGACAAAATATGCCGAATTCCAATGAGAAGCGCGTTATGCCGGAGCCAGTGGACCGGGTGTCGGCCGCCGGGAGGTGCGTCCTCGCCATGAGGCGGCTCGCCCGGACCCTGTGCAAAGCGTCCGGCCCGCCCCCGTTGGCCGGGCCGGACGCCCGTCTCATTGCATGCGCTCAACGCCCATACGGGGTACGGGTGTTCCCGTGGGGCGGTCCGGCAGGGCGAGCAGCCCGAAGAACCGGTCGGCCGCGCCGCCGCGCCGTACGACGAGCAGCCAGGTGGCCAGGGCCGCCGCCGCGACGCCGAGCCACCAGCCCAGCAGATGCACCAGGACCGAGGACACGACGGCCGTACCGAGCGCCACCACGAAGACCGACCCCAGGACGGCACCCAGCACCCGGAAGGTCCCCGTCGCCGTGCTGCTGCTCGCCTCTCGTTCCCCGGACCGGATCCAATGGGCCATGAGGGCCAGCATCACCGGCACAAGGACGACCCCCATGCCGTACAGCGTCAGGGCGACGGGGGAGCCGAGCCACTCGCCTGCGCGCGAGAACGCGTCGCCGACGCCCGGCCGCTCGGGCCAGGAGGCGAACGTCTCCCGGTCGGCGGAGAAGAACCGCTGGTACCCGCGGCCGTCCCAGCCGTGGACCAGGATGAAGAACATCCCCGCGTAGCCGATGCCCGCCTGAAGGAAGGCCGCGTACACCCGCCCGGTGGCGATGAGACGCGACGCGACCCAGTAGCCGAGCACCCCCTGGCTCACGTTCGTCGCGGCGAACAGCGCCACCAGCCATGCGGGCAGCGAGTCGTGCTCTCGGGCGGCCTGCATGGTCTCCCAGTCCGGGAACCCCCACAGCAGCCAGGCCCCGCTGGGCGCGAACAGCACCGCGCAGTACAGGACGGTCGCCATGAGATACGGGTCGGACCACCTGCTGCGGTCCCTGCGGGCCGCCGCCCCCAGTTGACGGGCGGCGGCGGTCGCGAAGCCGGCGCCGATCCCGTACGACCAGAACACATCCACCTGGACCATCGTGCTTCCTTTCCGGAATGACACGTCATTCCGTTCTGAAGGCAAAGAAATGACAGCGGTCCTTGCCGGCCGCGGCTCAGGAGGAGCCGAGGCCGTCGAACATGAGCGTCTCCACCGTGCGGATCCAGGGCCCGCGCATGGCCTCGGCGTCCTGTGCGTGCAGCAGCCGCACGGCCCCGGTCAGGATCATTCCGTTCACCGCCATGCCCACCACATGGGCATCGAGGTCCCGCCGCAGAAAGCCGCGGTCCTGCCCGTTGTGGATGAAGGCGGCGGTGTACGCCGCCGCGGCTTCCATGGCCCTGCCGGCCAGCTCCGGCTCGGCCCGGTCGATCGTCACGGCGTCGTAGAACAGAATCCGGCACAGCGCGGGCTCGGCCACGACGAGGTCGAACAGCTTGTGCCCGATGCGCCGGACCTGCTCCCGGTACTGGGCCAGGTCCTCGCTCGCGCCGGGTTCCTCGTCGGCGAGGGCCTCCATGACCTGGCCCAGTGCGCGGGACACCACGCTGCGCGCGATGTCCTCCTTGTTCTTGAAGTACCGGTAGAAGGTGCCGTGACCGGCCCCGAGCTCCCGGGCGATGTCCGAGATGCCGGTCGCGTGGTACCCGCGCTCGGCGAACACCTTGCCTGCGGCGAGCAGGATCGCGTCCCGTTTGCCGCCCGCGTCGTGCCCCACGCCCGGCCCCTTCCCCCGACGGAATGACGCGTCATTCTGGCGTCGGGGGTCAACTGGCGTCAATAGCGCTGCAGTTCGTCAGTCGTCGGTGCCCGCACAGGCCGCGGCCTCCACCTCGGCGCTGTCCAGGGTGGCCGTCAGTGTGTCGAGCTCCTCGCGCAGGGCGCGGATACGGTCCAGGGAGAGCCCGGTCGCCTCGGCGATCCGGCGAGGTACGCCCAACGCCCGTTCCCGCAAGGCGGTTCCGGCGGCGGTGGGGCGAGCGGTCACGGAGCGCTCGTCCTCCTCGCTGCGCCTGCGCGCCACGTAACCGGCTGCTTCCAGCCGCTTGAGCAGCGGCGACAGCGTGCCCGAGTCGAGCCGCAGATGCTCCCCGAGCCGCTTGACCGGCAGCTCGCCGTGCTCCCAGAGCACCAGCATCACCAGGTACTGCGGGTATGTGAGCCCCAGGTCCTTCAGCGCCGCGCGGTAGACGCCGTTGAAGGCGCGGGTCGCCGCGTGCAGTGAGAAGCAGATCTGGCGGTCGAGCCGGAGAAAGTCCTCGTCCGGCACCTGGCTCAGCGTCGTGGTCTTCCGGGAGCTCTCCATGAGGTCAGTCTACCTGGACTGCGGGCCATTCAGTTGTGCGCAATTGAATTGTGTGCTTTATTAGTGGGGCTGGTTCCCCCACGGACGAAGAGGGATGTCACTCATGGACGCGCTGTACACCGCTGTTGCCACCGCCAACGGCCGCGAAGGCCGGGCCGTCAGCTCCGACGGCCAGATCGATCTGCCGCTCGCCTTCCCCGCCGCCCTCGGCGGCAACGGCCAGGGCACCAACCCCGAGCAGCTCTTCGCGGCCGGGTACGCCGCCTGCTTCGCCAGCGCCATGGGCGCCATCGGCCGCCAGGAGAAGATCGACGTCAAGGACGCCTCCGTCACCGCGGAGGTCTCCATAGGCAAGGACACCGACGGCGGCTTCGGCCTCTCCGTGATCATGCGTGTCGAGCTGCCCGACCACCTGCAGGGTGAGGCGGGTCGCGTGCTGCTGGAGAAGACCCACGCGTACTGCCCGTACTCCAAGGCGACGCGGGGCAACCTGCCGTTCGAGCTCGTCATCGAGTAGTCACCGGCGGGGCCGCACGCCGCACCCTCCTGACGAACGCCTGTTGCCACCGCCCCTACGGCGAGACCACGCTCCGCCGTAGGGGCGGTTTCTCGTGAGCGGCGAGGACCGCCGTGCGCCGGCGGTGGCGCACGGCGGTGCCGCCATTGCCGGGAGAGGGCCCGGTGCCGGCCCCCCCTCGCCGTCGTCGGCATCGACCAGGACTGCGACGGGTTCCTGTTCCCGGGCGTGGACCCTCCCGGCGATGTCCCCGTCGACCCGGTCCACGGGCAGTTCGGGCGGACACGCGAGTGCGGGTCAGGACCGGAGAGGCGGCTGCGTCAGCGCCATGGCCCGGTGACCGCGAAGGCGGTCCCGGGTGTGTAGCAGTTCACGTACATCGTCGCGCCGTCCGGCGAGAAGGTGACGCCCGCGAACTCGCCCCACTCGGTCTCCTCGGGGGCGCCGCCTCCTGCGGCAGCGGCCGATGTGATCGCCTGGGCGTTCCGGGCCATCGGGTACACCTCGCCCCGCCGGGTCAGCCCGTACACATGCTGGGCGCCGCCGCCGTCCTCACTCACCATCAGCCCGCCGCCGGGCGCCAGGCAGATGTTGTCGGGCGACTCGCCGGGCAGTTGGACGTCCGTGTTCGGACCGAACGCGATCACCAGCGTGAGACGCCGCCGCTGCGGTTCGTACTTCCACACCTGGCCGAAGTGGTCGCCCGCCGAGCCCTCCGCGCTGTGCGCGAAGCTGGAGACGAAGTAGACCGACGAGCCGCCCCAGTAGCAGCCCTCCAGCTTCTGGGCGTGCGTGATGCCCCGGGGGCCGAAGTCCTGCAGCCGGACGGGGGTCTGCCGCGCCTGGCTGTCCGGTACGGGGACCCATTCGATGCGGTCGAAGCTCGCACCGGTCTCCTGGATCCCGGAGAGGTCGGGTACACCCGGCACCCGCATCGCTTCCAGCGTGCCGCCCGCCCGCAGCGAACCGGTACCGCCCAGAGGCCTGTTCGGCAGGAAGCGGTAGAAGAGCCCGAACGGCCGCAGGAACGCGTCCTCCGTCTCGTACACGATGCCGCTGTGCGGATCGACCGCGACCGCCTCGTGCTGGAAGCGGCCCATCGCGGTCAGCGGTACGGCTCCCGTGCGGCGCGGGTCGGCGCCGTCGACCTCGAAGATGTAGCCGTGATCCTTGGTGTACCCGTTGGTGCCGGCCTTGTCCTCGGTCTCCTCGCAGGTCAGCCACGTGCCCCAAGGGGTTGGGCCGCCCGCGCAGTTGACCGCAGTGCCCGCGATGGCGACCCGCTCGGACAGCACGTTGCCACGGCCGTCCAGCGTGAGTGACGTACAGCCTCCTTTGCCCGCCGGGTCGTAGGTCAGGCCTTCGACCGTCGGGACGCCGATCTTTCCGTTGTGACGGTTCTCGTGGTTGCGCACGAGATGGACCCGGCCACGCCGCCCCGCGAAGGCGGCCATGCCGTCGTGGTTGCTCGGGACCGGGCCCTCCCCGGAGCGCAGGGGATCCCCCTCCCGGGACAGCACCCGGTAGCGGAATCCTTTCGGCAGATCGAGGAGCCCGGCCGGATCGGCAACGAGCGGGCCGTACCCGGCGTGGCCACGAGCGGCCGCGGTGCCGGCGAAGAGCTCGGAGAAGGCGCCCGAGAAGACGATGCCGGCACCCAATGCGCCGGTGCGGGCCAGAACTTGACGTCGTGTTGCAGACATGTGGCAACTCCCTGTGGGGGCACCCCCATGCCGAAGGCCATGGGGGAGGGACAGGAGATGTGACCCGCATGTGTGTATCACGCAGTTGTGGGTGCGTGAACCCATGCGGGCCACTGTGCCTCGTGGTGCGACTCAGCCGAGCTTGGCGGTGAGGGTGATGGTCGTGCCCGTCAGCGCCTGGCTGACCGGGCAGTTCGCCTTGGCGTCCTCGGCGGCCTTGACGAAGGCCGCCTCGTCGAGACCGGGGACCTCGCCCTCCACGGTCAGGTGGATGCCGGTGATACCGGTGCCGGGCTGGAAGGTCACCTCGGCCTGGGTGGTCAGCCGGGCCGGCGGGTTGCCGGCCTGGGTCAGACCGTGCGAGAGAGCCATCGAGAAGCAGCTGGAGTGCGCGCCCGCGATCAGTTCCTCGGGGCTGGTCTTGCCATTGGCCTGCTCGGCGCGCGACGGCCAGGAGACGGGATAGTCGCCGATGCCGGAGGAGTCGAAGGTGACGGTCCCCGTGCCCTCGGCGAGGTTGCCCTCCCAGACCGTGTGCGCCTGACGCGTGGTGGCCATGATGCGTTCCCTTCTTACAGAAAGCTGGGTTACGCACCCGAACTTACTGCTCCACCAAGCCCTTCGCGTCCCGTGCCAGCGCGGTGAGCCGCGAGATCGCCCGGAAATACTTCTTGCGGTAGCCGCCGTTCAGCATTTCGTCACTGAACAGTCTGTCGAACGGCAGGCCGGAGGCGAGCACCGGAACCTCGCGGTCGTACAGACGGTCGGCGAGTACCACCAGCCGCAGTGCGGTGGACTGGTCCGGCACCGGTTCGACATCGGTGAGGCACACCGCGCGCAGCCCGTCGGTGAGCGCGCCGTACCGGCTCGGGTGGACCCGGGCCAGATGCTCCAGCAACTGCGGGAAGCCGTCGAGCGACGCGCCCTCGGTGGCGTACGCGGCCTTGGTGACCTGTTCGTCCGAGTACGGGGGAGGGGCCTCGGGCAGACCGCGGTGACGGTAGTCCTCGCCGTCGATCCGCAGCGGGCGGAAGTGGGCGGACAGGCCCTGGATCTCGCGCAGGAAGTCGGCTGCGGCGAACCGGCCCTCGCCGAGCTTGCCGGGCAGCGTGTTGGAGGTCGCCGCGAGCGCGACGCCCGCGTCGACCAGCTTGCCGAGCAGGGTGGAGACCAGAACGGTGTCGCCCGGGTCGTCCAGCTCGAATTCGTCGATGCACAGCAGCCGGTGTCCGCCGAGTGTCTGCACGGTCTTCTGGAAACCGAGCGCACCCACCAGATTGGTCAGCTCGACGAAGGTGCCGAAGGCCTTGTGCTCGGGGGCCGCGGGAGTGGCGTGCCACAGCGACGCGAGCAGATGGGTCTTGCCGACGCCGTAGCCGCCGTCGAGGTAGATGCCGCGCGGCCCGGTGGGGGCGGCCGGCTTCTTCGCGAACCAGCGGCGCTTGCCGGCGCTCGCTGCGTGCGCCCCGCCCAGACCCGACGCGAACTCGCTCAGCACCTTGACGGCCTCGGTCTGGCTGGGCTGGTTCGGGTCGGGGACGTAGGTGTCGAAGCGGACCGTGTCGAAGCGCGGCGGCGGCACCATCTCGGCGACCAGACGGTCGGCGGGTACCTGCGGCTCGCGGGCGCACAGCGAGAGGGGAGTGGCTTCGGTTATCGGGCTGGTCGTCGACACAGTCCTTAACTGTAAGCGCCGTGTCAGACTGCACGGCATGCGACGCCTGTTCCCTGTGACCGACCAGACACCGACCGACCCTGCGGCCGCCGGGCCGGGCGCAAGCGACCGGGAGTGGTCGCTGGACGAGCTGGCCGAGGCCTACGCGTACCCGGACACGGGGGTCCCCGGGACCGGGGCCGCCACGGCCGGGGCCTGGCTGCGGGCCAACATGGTCTCCTCCCTCGACGGCGCCGCGCAGCACGAGGGCCGCTCGCAGCCCATCTCGTCCGACACGGACATGCGGATCTTCGGCACACTGCGCGGCCTCGCCGACGCCGTCGTGGTCGGCGCGGAAACGGTACGGCTCGAGGGCTACCGGCCCGCCCGCGCCCGGGACGCCTTCGCCGAGCGCAGGGCCGCGTCCGGCCAGGGCCCCGCGCCCGCCATCGCGGTGGTCAGCGCCTCGCTGCGGCTGGACTTCGCACTGCCGCTGTTCAGCGAGCCGCTGGTGCCCACCCTGGTGCTCACAGGGGCCGCCGCGCCTCCGGACCGGATCAGGGAGGCGGAGAAGGCCGGTGTCGAGGTGGTGATCGCCGGGGACGGCCCCGGTGTCGAACCCGCCAAGGCCGTGACCGCGCTGGCCGAGCGCGGTCTGGTGCGCCTTCTCACCGAGGGCGGACCCCGCCTGCTCGGTCAGTTCGTGGCGGCCGGTGTGCTGGACGAGCTGTGCCTGACCGTGTCGCCCACCCTGACGGCGGGGGACGCCCAGCGCATCGCGGGCGGGCCCGCGCTGCCCGACCCGGCGCGGTTCGCCCTGGCATCGGTGCTGGAGGAGGCGGGGTTCTTGTTCACCCGATACCGTCGCATCTGACAATCGGCGGAATTTACCCTTCCGCTTAGGTTCCGCCGGGCAGAATTGACTCGCAGGCTCTCACAGACCCCGTGCGGGCACGGGGAAGGATGGTTTCCGCAGAAGGGCTCCGGACGTGTTCACAAGCGTATTGATGATCGAGAAGCCCCTGACGTCGGAAGACGTGGAATTCGTCACCACTCTGCACGGTGACGAAGGGGTCTCCTTCGTCGTCCTGATGCAGCCCCGCGGCGACCAGGCCGACGTACTGCTGCGCGCCATCGACGACGTCGCCATCGGCGATCTGAAGAAGGCGGGCCGGGAGGCGGACGAGCCCGAGGGGAACGAGGCCAAGGCTCCCGCCGAGCGCGCCCTGGACCACTCGCTGGCCGCCCTGCGCGCGGCAGGATGCCCGGCACAGGGCCAGGTCGTCGAGAAGCACCCGCTGGACAAGCTGAAGTCCGTGGTCGAAGAGTCCGGGGCCGACGAGGTCATCGTGCTGACCGAGCCGCACTACGTGGAGGAGTTCTTCCACCGGGACTGGGCCTCCCGGGCCCGCCACAAGGTCGGTGTCCCGGTGCTGAAGCTCTTCGCGCACAGCGAGTAGCGACGGCGGGGCGGGGCACCTCGCCGGTGCCGGCGCCCGCACCGGCCTGCTGCTCCTGGGCAGCCCGAGGGAGCCGGCCCGTCGTGGGGCCGGACCGTCGCGGCCGGAGCGTCGCGTACGGCCCGGAGCGCTGCCCCGCGGCCGGGAGCCCGGAGCCGGGGAGGGGCACGGTGCGGTGTGCCGCAGGGAATAGGCTGGGGCCTCGCACGTACTCGTACATCCTGGGAGACACACACATGGCACCCGCCGTCCCTAGCGCCATGGAACGCCCGCACTTCATCGGCATCGGCGGAGCCGGCATGTCGGGCATCGCGAAGATCCTCGCCCAGCGGGGCGCCGAGGTGGCGGGCAGCGACGCCAAGGAGTCGGCGACGGCCGAGGCGCTGCGCTCGCTCGGCGCGACCGTCCACATCGGGCACGCGGCTTCGCACCTCGCGCAGGATGCCAGCTGTGTCGTCGTCTCCAGCGCGATCCGCGCGGACAACCCCGAGCTGGCCCGCGCCGCCGAGCTGAACATCCCCGTCGTGCACCGCTCCGACGCGCTCGCCTCCCTGATGACCGGGCTGCGCTCGATCGCCGTCGCGGGCACCCACGGCAAGACCACCACGACCTCCATGCTCGCCGTGGCCCTGACCGAGCTGGGCCTGGACCCCTCGTACGCGATCGGCGGCGACCTCGAAGGCCCGGGGACCAACGCCCGGCACGGCACCGGCGAGATCTTCGTCGCCGAGGCCGACGAGTCCGACCGCAGCTTCCAGAAGTACGACCCCGAGGTCGCGATCGTCCTCAACGTCGAGCTGGACCACCACGCCAACTACGCCTCGATGGACGAGATCTACGAATCCTTCGAGACCTTCGTCGGCAAGATCGTGCCCGGCGGCACTCTGGTGGTCTCCGCCGACCAGGCCGGCGCGGTCGAGCTGGCGTCCCGCGTCCGTGACCTCTCCTCGGTGAAGGTCGTCACGTACGGCGAGTCCGAAGGTGCGGACGTCCGTGTCCACAAGGTCACGCCGCGCGGCCTGACCAGCGAGGTCACCGTTCTGCTGAACGGGAAGCTGCTGACCTTCACCGTCTCCGTCCCCGGCCGCCACTACGCACACAACGCGGTGGCCGCCCTCGCCGCCGGTGTCGCCCTCGGCATCCCGGCCCACAACCTCGCCTCGGCGATCGGCAAGTACACCGGGGTCAAGCGCCGCCTCCAGCTCAAGGGCGAGGCCGCCGGTGTCCAGGTCATCGACTCCTACGCGCACCACCCCACCGAGATGACCGCCGACCTCGAGGCCATGCGCGGCGCGGCCGCCGGCTCCCGGCTGCTGGTCGTCTTCCAGCCGCACCTCTTCTCGCGTACCCAGGAGCTGGCCACCGAGATGGGGCAGGCCCTCGCACTCGCGGACGCCTCGGTGGTCCTGGACATCTACCCGGCGCGCGAGGACCCGATCCCGGGCATCACCAGCGAGCTGATCATCGACGCGGCGCGCAGGGCGGGCGCCGATGTCACCGCCGTCCACGACAAGGCGGCCGTCCCCGACGTGATCGCGGGAATGGCGAAGCCCGGCGATCTCGTTCTCACCATGGGCGCCGGCGATGTCACGGACCTCGGTCCGCAGATCCTGGCGCGCCTGACCGACTGAGCCTGTCGACCTGAGGAGGCGCACCTTCATGGCGTACGACGTCGAGAAGCCGGACGAGCAGTGGCGAGCGGAGCTGACCCCCGCGGAGTACAAGGTCCTGCGCCAGGCCGGCACCGAGCCGGCCTTCGTCGGTGAGTACACGGACACCAAGACGGCCGGCACGTACTCCTGCCGTGCGTGCGGCGCGGAGCTGTTCCGTTCGGACACGAAGTTCGAGTCGCACTGCGGCTGGCCGTCGTTCTACGAACCCAGGGACACCGACGCCGTCGAGCTGATCGAGGACCGCTCCGCCGGCATGGTCCGCACGGAGGTGCGGTGTGCGCGCTGCGGCTCCCACTTGGGACACGTCTTCGAGGGCGAGGGCTACCCGACGCCGACGGACCAGCGGTACTGCATCAACTCGATCTCGCTGCGGCTGGAGCCGGACGGAGCCTGAGCCGGCCGGGAGAAAATCGGCTGCGGCAGAGCACCGGGCCCGCCCACACTGGGCGGGCCCGTTCCTCTTCCCCGAGTTCGCCGAAGGAACCCACCACGTGCAGGCTGCCGTCACCGTCACTCCCGCCCAGGTGCCCGAATTGCTGCTCGGCCTCGCCACGGTGCGGCCCGTGTTCCTGTGGGGTGCACCCGGGATCGGGAAGTCCTCGCTCGTGCGGAAGTTCGCCGAGTCACTGGGCCTGGAGTGCGTCAGTCTGCTTGGGACGCAGCTCGCGCCCGAGGACCTGATCGGGGTGCCGCAGATCCGGGACGGCCGGTCCGTCTTCTGCCCGCCCGAGGCCATCGCCCGAGACGAGCCGTACTGCCTCTTCCTCGACGAGTTGAACGCCGCGACGCCGGACGTCCAGAAGGCGTTCTACTCCCTGATCCTGGACCGGCGTATCGGTTCCTACGAGCTGCCCGCGGGCTCGATCGTCATCGGGGCCGGCAACCGCGCCACGGACAACGCCCTCGCCCGGCCGATCGCTTCCGCGCTGGTCAACCGGCTCGCGCACGTCCATCTGCGGGCGTCGGCGGCGGACTGGCTGGTGTGGGCGGGCGAGCACGGAATCCACCCCTGGGTGGGGGACTACCTCACCGACCGGCCCGACCACCTGTGGTCCCAGCCGCCCAAGACCGAGGAGCCGTTCTCCACACCCCGCTCCTGGCACATGCTGTCCGACGCCCTGCACTCCTTCGGCCCGGGTATCGACGAGAACACCCTGCGCGTGGTCGTGCACGGCACCCTCACTCCCGCGCACGCCGTCTCCTTCTGCGGCTACGCGAAGATCGTGCGCCACACCTTCGGTATCGAGGCCATCCTCAAGGGCGATGCTTCCTGGCCGACCCGGCTCGAGGACCGGGACCTGCTCTACTACCTCGCGGAGGCGTTCCGGGGGCGGCTGGTGAAGGAGCTCCCGCGGCAGAAGGAGCATGTCTCCCCGTCTCTGCGGCAGACCGCCTACCGGGCCAAGGCGCTCCTCGTCCAGCTCGCCGAGATCTCCGTGGAGGTCGCACAGACCGTCATCGCGGACGACGCCGACGGCCTGCCGGTGCTGCCTGCCTGGTTCCTCGTCGAGGCCGCACGCGACATGCCCCGGCTGGTCGAGGCCCGGCGATGACCACCCGGTCGTACACCGCTCACCGGGACGTGACCCGGTGAGCTCTGCATCCAGGAAGCAGAAGAAGCCCGACCTCGCCGCCGAGGCGTTCGCAGCCGGACTCGCTCTGGTCAAGAGGAACCCGGCCTTCGCGGCCGTCGACGCCTCCTTCTGCCGCCAGGCCAAGTGCGCCGGAACCCCCGCCGGGGGACTGGCCGCCGTCGACTCCAACGGCACGGTCCACGTCCACCCCACCAAGCGGGCCGAACCGGCCGAGTGGGCGTGGACGATCGCCCACTGCCTGCTGCACCTCGGCTTCGGACATGTACCGGCCGCCAAGGACGACCCGCGCGAGCAGCCCGACCGGTTCGAGCGAGCGGCCCGCTGCACCGTGGTCAACCGTTTCCTGCTCACCTTTCCGGTCGGCCGGGCCCCCGGGCACCTCCCCGAGACGTATCCCGGAGGTGACGAGGCCGAGCTCGCGGCCCGCTGGCGACGCGACGGCATCCCCGCCGACCACGAGCACTGCGGTACCGCCGGCGAACACCCTGACCAGGTCCTGCAGCCCTGGCCGCGGTGGAACACCGCCGTACCCGACTGGGAGACCGCCTTCGCGCACGCGCTCACGCGCAGCGTGTCGGCCGCCATGGACGTCGCGGGCGGCCGTCGCGACCGGACCACCGGCGAACGCGTCGAGCAGCGGCCCTGGGACCGTGCGCTGAACTGGTTCGTCTCCTCGTACCCGCTGCTCGGCGGCCTGGCGGCGGGCCTCACCGTCGTCGCCGACGCCGAACTCGCCCGCGCCCAGGACATCGCCGTCGCCGCCGTGAGCTCCGCCGCCGGCGAGATCTACATCAACCCGCTGCGCACCTTCACCGATGAGGAGTGGCGCTTCATCCTCGCCCACGAGATGCTGCACGCCGCCCTGCGCCACGGCGAACGCTGCGGCGCCCGCGACCCGTTGCTGTTCAACGTCGCCGCCGACTTCGTCGTGAACGGCTGGCTGGTCGAGATGCGTGTCGGCGAGATGCCCGAGGGGCTGCTGCACGACCCGGATCTGAAGGACCTCTCGGTGGAAGAGGTCTATGACCGCATCGCCACCGACCTGCGCCGTCGCCGACGGCTCGCGACCCTGCGCGGCAAGGGTGTCGGCGACATCCTCGGCGAGCCGCTGCCGCACGCGGCCTCCGGTCCGTACGCCGACCTGGACGACTTCTACCGGCGCGGCCTGGTCCAGGGATTCGACCTGCACCAGTACGGTGCGCGCGGGCTGCTGCCCGCCGGTCTCATCCAGGAGATCCGGGCCCTGGCCCACCCGCCCGTACCGTGGGACGCGCAGCTCGCCCGCTGGTTCGACGAGTACGTGCCCCGGCCCGAGCCCGTACGGTCCTATGCCCGCCCGGCCCGGCGGCAGGCGTCCACTCCGGACATCCCCCGCGCGGGCCGCTACTTCCCCGTCGAGGAGACACCGCACTGCACCTTCGGGGTCGTCCTCGACACCTCGGGCTCGATGAGCAGTGTGCTGCTCGGCAAGGCGCTGGGCGCCATCGCCTCGTACGCCGAAGCTCGCGACGTACCCGCGGCACGCGTCGTCTTCTGCGACGCGGCCCCGTACGACGTCGGCTACCTGCCGCCCACCGAGATCGCCGGCCGGGTACGGGTGCGGGGGCGCGGCGGGACCGTGCTCCAGCCCGGGATCGATCTGTTGCAGCGGGCCGGTGACTTCCCGCCCACCGCCCCGGTGCTCGTGATCACCGACGGCTGGTGCGACCCCTTGCGCATCCGGCGCGAGCACGCCTTCCTGATACCGCAGGGCGGCTCCCTGCCCTTCACACCCCGTGGCCCGGTCTTCCGGCTGACCTGAGTACGCCCACCGGCAGCCTTCCGGCCGGTGCACCGCCGCGACCGGCGACCACGCCGCGCCGCGCGGAGTGCGGTCAGAGCACGCTGCCCGCCTCGTCGTGGAACACCTCCGGCCAGTAGCGGAAGTCGTCGGGGTCCGTCGCCGGGAGGCAGGCAACCGGATCGACCGAGGCGAGCGTGGCGATCATGGTGTCGGCGAGCTGGTGGTAGAAGTCGTCGGTGAAGTCGTGTTCCTCCTCCAGGTCTTGCTGACGGCTGTGCATCCACACCGTGAAAGCCAGCGTGGAGATGTCGGCGTTGACCGGGACCACCCGGTCGGCGTCGTACTCCGCGTAGTGGACGGCCCCGGTCCGCCCGTCGATGAGCACCGTGAAGTCGTGCATCAGGCCACCGAGGACCAGCAAGTGCTCTGCCTCGGGCGGAAGTTCGTCGGTACCGTTCCACAGGTGAGCGTGATCCGGGTTCTGCTTGGAGCGCTCGCGGTCCTCCGGCAGGGACAGAAGCAGGGTCTCTTCCTCGTCCATCCAGAACATCAGGGCCTCCTGGGGCAGCCCGACCTCCGTCAGGAACCGCCGCGTCGGCTCGTGCTCCAGGGCCGCCGGCAGTCTCGACGGAGCGACGCGGACGACCTCGTCCGCCCCGAACTCCTCGTCCAGCAGCCCCTTCGGCAGGTCCAGGCGCAGGCCCTTCCCCGGTCCGGCGATCAGCGCCATCGGCCGTATGAGCGCGGCCATGCGCCAGAACGCGGGGATCTCGTGATCCCAGCCGGAACGGGGACCCGCGCTGCCCCAGTCGGCGTCGCCCCATTCCTCCTCGGTGAAGACCGACATCAGCAGCGCCGATGCCTCCGCCACCGCCTGCGCACCTGTCTTGTCGGCGAGGCCTGCGAACCGGCCGCACAGACGCCCGAATTCGTCGATGACCGTGAGGAAGCGTGTCAGGGCTTCTAGAGACGGCGCGAGCGGGAACAGCTCAGCGTTCTGCGGAGATTTCTCGTAGAGCCACATGCTGAAAACGCGACCGGTGGTGCCGTCGAGGACGACCTCGTCCGCCTCGTAGCTGTCGATGAGGAGATGGCCGACAACGAGCAGGTCGGCAATGTACGCGTCGAGCCTGTCCGGGTCCGCGTTCGACGCCTTGGTCAGGAGGTGTTGCCGCACGGTCGGCGTCGGGGCCTCAGCCGGTGAGAACCGCATCAGGCTGTGCCCGTCCTGCAATTCGCTCTCGGCCAGCCATCGCCGCGTCGCCCCGTGCGTGATCTTCGGATGGAGTGCGTCCTCCGGCACGGTGATGATCGTCCCAGCCATGATGCCCCCGTAGCTGTCGGTGGTGATCTTCCGGTGACAGCCACTCTAGAAGCCGCCACTGACAACAGAGGTGGGCCGCCCCGTTGCTGGGGTGGCGTGTGCGCGTCAACCGGCAGTCCGGTTGGCCGAGTTCGTCCTGTACAACGGGGGTTCACCATGCAACGCCGTCACGTCCGTGTCGTGGCCGAAATGGCAGTCGTCATGATCGCTCTGACCGGGGGCAGGAGGTCCGGCGGGGGCGGCTGCGACGACAACGACAGAGGCGGCTCAGGAGGCGGCTCCTACTCTTCCTCCGGCGGCAGTACGAGCGGCGACTCGACCTCCTCGTCCGGTGGCGGCACCGGCGGCCAGGCGTCGGCCACGCCCGAGGACCAGGATGCGACGGCCGACATCAAGCCCGGCACATGCACCTATGACGAGGCTGCCGAGAAGCTCAACTACACCGTCACCGTGACCAATTCCTCCTCCCAGGCGTACGAGTACTCCTTCTACGTCCAGTGGGAGGACACGGCCGACAACGGCCTCATCGGCATCTACGACGACTACGCGGACAAGCCGCTCACGCTCGGCCCCGGTGAGAGCAGGACGATCAAGGCCGAGGACACCTATCACTTCGTCAAGGACAACGTCCGCTACCGCTGCACGGTGGACTGGGCGCTCAAGTCACCGGTGGGCTGACCCCTTGCCGCTGCTGTGCGAGGCTGCGGGGCATGAGTGTCGAACCGAGCGAATATGTCAGGCGGTTGCCCATCGGGGAGCGGATCCCCTTCCCGTCCGAAGGCATTCCGTTCTGGGAGGTCTTCCCTTACGAGGGCGACCTTCGGATCAAGGTGCTTGAGGAGCCGACGCTGCCCGAGCCGCCTCGGCACGGGGAGGCCGGGGCCGAGGAGTGCGGCGCCTGCAGCAGCCCGGACAGCGAGTTCCTGTGGACCGACGAGCACTGGCGGCTCAGCAGCGACGAGGAGCCCGGTGCGCTCCCCGCGACCGTGCTGCTCCAGCCGCGCGGCCACTACGACCTGCACGAACTGCCGCCGGAACGCGCGGCCGAGCTCGGGGCGATGCTTCAGCGGGTGGAGCGGGCGATCAGGTCGCTGGAGGGCGTGGCCCGGGTGCATGTGAACAAGTGGGGCGACGGTGGAGCCCACCTGCACATGTTCCTGATGGCCAGGCCCGAGGGGATGATGCAGATGCGCGGGACGTGCCTCCCGCTCTGGGACGACGTGCTGCCGAAGGTCCCCAAGGAGGTCTGGCTCGACACCAACCGCCGGATCGCCGCGGCCATGGCGGCCGCCGGGGGCGTTGCGCACGTCTGACCCTCTCGATCCGCCTGCCTGCCCCGCGGCCGGGTGCCCCGGCCGCGCGGCGGCACCGGCGCGATCACGTCATGACGCTACGGTGGCGCCACCGTCGGTGCCGGACGCTGGAGTGTTGATGCGCAGATGCCTTCCGGCTCTTACCGTCGCTCTGGTCTCGGCAGCACTGATCACAGTGTCGGGGTGCGACGACACCCCGATCGAGAAGAGCGCCGCGGCCGCTCGCACTCGTGTGCCGGCGGCGAAGGACATTTCCGGACCGGTCGATGTCGGCGGCGGTCGGAAGATCTATCTGCGCTGCAAAGGGAGCGGAAGCCCCACGGTCATTCTGGAATCCGGGATCCACGACTCGTCCGACACCTGGAACCTGACCGACACACGACCGCCCGTGCCGAAGTCACCGGCGGTCTTCCCCGGGGTCGCAGCGTTCACCCGTGTCTGCGAGTACGACCGGCCTGGAACCATCCGGTACACCGAGCCCCCTACGCTCACCACCCGCAGCACGCCAGTGACGGGCGAGCGCTCCTTGACGAGCATGGTCAGTGATCTCGACAAGCTGCTGACGGCGGCGAAGGTGCCCGGCCCGTACCTGCTCGTCGGGCACTCCTTCGGAGGAATGGTCACGCGCTTGTACGCCCAGACCCATCCAGAGTCGACGGCCGGACTCGTCTTCGTTGACGCCTTCGGTACGAACATGAAGCCGTTCCTCGGCAAGGAATGGGCTGCGTATCTGGAGGTCCTCAACCGGCCCGGTACCGCACTCGACGCACGGCGTGGATTCGAGACCGTCGACGTCGACGGCGCGATCGAAGCGGTCACCAGTGCGCCGCCCCTGCCGGAGGTGCCCCTCGCCGTCCTCAGCAAGACGAAGGCGTTCGCTCGGCCACCGGGAATGCCGGTGTCGCTGGCGGCACGTCTCGAGGAAGCCTGGCCGGGAGCTCAGCAGGAACTGGTGGAACTGGAGCCCCAGACCCCTCACTTGCTTGCCACGGGAAGCGACCACTATGTGCAGATCCATGATCCTGACCTGACGATCAGCGCGATCGGGCTCATTGTCGGCCGCGTCAACAACGGGTCGTGAGGCGGGCCGTATCGGCCCGAGCTGAACACCGGCTGATGGCACCGTGGCTGTGTCGCTCGGGCGGCGTCCGGCCCGCTTCTCCGGTGCCCGGGAGGTGGCGGTGGCCCTGCCGAAGGCGTCCTGAGCCCGCAGCCTGACAACCGGACCGCCTAAGTGCCGTGTTCCATACAGCTCGGAGCCCGGCCGGCCCGGCACCTGGCTCCGCATGCCGGGCCCGCGGAGGACGGGCGGGTCAGCCTGTGGGTGCGCAGGCTGTCGCGCCGATCACGACATCGCCGGTGATCTGGCTGGCCGGGGCGAACCTGATGTGCAGCGCATTGAGGGCGACGCTGCCGTCGCCGGGCTCGGGCACGATCACCTCGTTGAAGACGACTTCGGCCAGGACGGTGCCGTCGGACTTCGTCACCTGGTGGACGTGATTGGACGGGATCTGCTCCGGCAGGCCCGAGATCCCCGACAGCCCGCTGAAGGTCCAACTGGGCTTGGTGCCCTCGGGCGAGGCCTCACAGGTGACCTTGTAGCTCTCGAGTCCGATCCGGGGTCCGCCCGCCGAGAGCAGCGCGCTGAGCTCGAAGTCCTTGCCTCCGGCTTCCGACGTCGTTGTCGTCCCGCCCGACTCGGGATCGACCACCGTGGTGCATCGGCTGGTGCCGCCGCCGAACGAAACGCCCGGCCCGGACACGAGACCGGAGGAGTTGGATGTCTGCTCGTGGACGTCGCAAGGGGCGAGTGCCGGTACGGCCACCGGTGCCTGGCCGCTCTTGGTGAAGTCGGCCGAGCCCAGTGAGGCCACCCCGGCAGGGTTCGCGGCGGAGGCCGGCGCCACGGTCAGGAGTGAGCAGGCGGCGGCCAGTGCGGCAACGCTCAGACCGCGTGCGCGCGTGAAGTCGTGTCTCATCGGGTGCCCATCGCGTCAAAGGACCGTCCCACCCGGGACGGCGTACGGATGATCAACGACGCCCGCCCGCCGCGGTAACAGGTGACCGGCGCCCGGTTGTCAGGCCGGCTGGACGCCCTCGATGCCGGAGATCGAGAACGTCCGCTCGTCCTCGCGGAGATGGCAGTAGGCGCTGATGACAGGCGGATCGAAGTCGATGTCGCTCACGGTGCGGATGGTCCGGCTGCCGGAGGCTGCGACGTACTCGATGGTGATCGGCTCGCTCTCGTGAATGGCGTGGGCGAGCTGCCGGACGTCCGTGAGCGTCAGCCCCTTCGCGTACCCGGCCAGGATCTCCTCGGTGTCGGTCTGGAACGGGATGCCGCGTTCCGGATCAGGGTCCGGCAAGCGGTCGGGGGCGGCCAGCAGGCGCGCTGCCAGGTCGCCGGAAGGGGCGGCGGCTGCCGGGGAACGGGGCACCGGTACGCAGACGCGGGGGCCCTGGGACGAGGGCGGAGCGGCGCGGGGACGCTCGCGCCGCTCGACGCGGACCTCGCCGTCGGCCGTCTCGGCCACCGGCGCGTAACCCGCGGCGCGCAGGGTGTCCAGCGCGGCGGACGGTTCCGTGCGGCAGAGCAGCACGGTCGGTGCGATCCGGCGCAGTCCGAGCACGGCCAGCCTGCGGTGCACGGCGATCTCCGCGAGGAGCGCCGTGTCGTCGCTGTGGATCACGCAGGCCGCGGCTGCGAGGCGTACCCGGCCGTGGCTGCGGGCGGTATCGGCGATCAGATAGGTGAGCGGCTGCGGCAGGGGCCCCTCGGCCACCTCGCGCAGGTCGGCCTCGATCCCGTCCGCCGTCAGTCCGGCATCCAGTGCGCGGCGCACCGAGGCCGCGCTGAAGCGCCACACGGATGCCGCCGAGCGGCTTTCCCGGTCGGCCAGGCAGTCCAGCAGCTCGTTCAGCCGGGCCGTGGGCACACCCGTCACCACGGCCGTGAGGTCGGCCCCGATCCGGGCGGTGCCGGTGGCGGCAGGCAGCAGCCGTCGGGCGTGGTCGTGCAGGGCGGCGGGGTCCTCGTCCAACAGGGCGGCACCGAGCGGGGTCAGCGTGCCCCGGGCGAGGACGCCGAGCAGTTCGGCCTCCTCGATCACTGTGGCGAACGGTGTCGCGTCCTGAGGGGCTTCGTCGGCCAGCGGGCGGTACCAGTGCAGCCGCGCGCCGATCACCGCCGGGTCGGCCACGCCCCGGCCGGCGGGGAGCGCGGCGACGGCCTCCAGCGCTCCCTGCCTGGCGGCGAGACACCGGGAGCAGGTGCCCTGTCTGCCCGCCGCGGGCAGGACTTTTCCGTCCTCGTCACGGGAGGCGGAGGGCGTGAGCCCGAGCAGCCACCAGGCACGCAGCAGAAGGACGAGGCGGTCGGCCGGTTCCTGCGCGGCCCAGGTGTCGTAGTCGGCCGTGGCGGCGAGGGCAGTGCCTTCGTACGCGACGAGCCCGCCCGCATACGCGCACTCCAGGGCCAGGCGTACGACCGGTTCCCCGCAGCCTGTCGCCTTGCCGATCCGGGTCAGTTCGCGTGCGCCGATTCCGCCGGACTTGAGTGCGACCGGGGGACGCGCGGCGCACTCCGCGAGCAGGGAGGCGGCCTGCCCGGCGAACGAGGTGGCCGCAGCGGCGGCTTCGCGCTCCACCTCGGCGGAGGTCAGCCCCACCAGTTCGACTCGGGGCGGTGCCGGGTCGAACGGCGCGTGCCAGTCCGGGCCGCGCAGCGCGCGGACGACTTCGGCGGGCACCTGGCCCGGCTCGTAGGACCAGTCGCGTCCGACGAGCAACGCCCGTTCCAGCAGCCATCGCTCGGCCGAGCCCATCTGCGGGATGCCGTAGGTGATGAGGTGCGGTTCCTGGGCGGCGGCGCGGCGCTCGAGCAGTGCGCGCGCGGGTTCGGGAGCCGAGGCGATCAGGTCGCGGAGCCGGCCGGGGTCGCCGTGATGTTCCAGGATGACGTCGACGCGCGCCTGCCGCCTGCTCCCGGGCTTGAGCCCCAGCGTCGTGGCGATCGTGCGCAGTTGCTCCGAGGTGACGAAGGAGAGCAGCTCCTCGAGCCCGGGACCGAGACCAAGTGGTGCGTCCCATGCATCACGCAACGTTGTCACCAGGTGCAACGCGCCGGAGAGGTCCGGCCACACCAGTGCATGGTCCGCGAGTATGCGCAGTGTCGGCGCGAGCGTCTCGCTGTCCGTGCCGAGCAGTGTCTGCAGCGCCTCGTGGGATGCCGGCCCTGGCAGCGTGGCCAGGGCCTCGGCCGTCTGGAGGCAGGGGAGCGGCAGCCGGTTCAGGGCCTGTACCACCGAGCCGGTCCGGGCCAGCCGGTCGGCGAGTTCGCCGAGCGTGCGGGGGTCCGGTGCGCGTACGCAGTCGGGGCGGGCGGCGAGCAACTCCCGCAGCCGTTCGGCACCGAGGGCACGCAGCCACTCGACCGTGGGCCCGCTGGGGCTCCGCACTGTGAATCACCTGCCTGAAGTGCCGAGTTCTGAGGATCACGGCCAACGCTAGCGTGATGAGGGACATTCGAGTCGAGGGGGTTGACAGGCGAGGAGCGGAGCTGTAAATCGCCAATCCGGCGACCTGCACCACTCGGGAAGGGATCCGAGTGTCACGCAATACTGCGAATGCCGGCCTCCGCACTCGGATCCGCCGACGGCGCGTCCGCCGAGTACTTCCCGGAACTGCTGGAGATCGGCCTGGGCGACAGTCCGGCAGGAACATCTGGAGGAAGCCGACGAGCGTGGGCACCTATGTCCCGGGGCGGGGCACCATCATCGAGGATTCCTACCTCAAGGGTGTCGAGGAAGGGCGCACCGCGGAGCGCTCGCAGATGATCACGCGCGTTCTTGAGAAGCGCGAGATGCCCACGCCGGCGGATGTCCGTGAGCAGATCACCGGCTGAGCCGACCCCGAGCTCCTTGATCGCCGGCTGGACCGCGCCTTCACCGCCACCGACGCCGCGGACCTGTTCGCCGGGGGCTGAGCGGCACAGCAGTCCTGCGCCGGGCACCGGCAGTGGTTAGGGTGCCTGGCATGGGCACAGGCAACGGTGCACACATAGGCCGGCGTCGTTTCCTCGGAGGGCTCGGCGCCGCGGCCACCGCGGCCGTGCTGCCCGCGTGCGGGGCTTCGGAGCGCGCCTCGCCGTCGCCGGCCCCTGCCCGGCCCCCGAGCGGGCCGCGCAGGGCGCGGCCGCTGTTCCTGGGGACGTACACCTCCGCCGAGGGTGGCGGGACCGGGATCGGGATCGCCACGTACGACGACCGCACCGGGCACATCACGGGGACAGGGGTCGTCGACGGCGTCGCCGATCCCTCGTACCTCGCCGTGCATCCCTCCGGGCGTACGCTCTACGCGGTCAACGAGCGCGAGGACGGCGGCGTGACGGCCGTGCGGCTCGCCGAGGACGGCAGGCATCAGGTACTGGGCACCCGCTCCACCGGCGGGGACGCCCCCTGCCATCTGTCGGTGCACCCGAGCGGGCGCTGGCTGCTGAGTGCCAACTACGGCTCCGGAAGCGTGGCCGTGCATCCGATCGGGGCATCGGGTGCGCTCGGGGAGCGTACGGATCTTGTCGCGCATACGGCCCCGCCGCCCGGGCCGGGTCAGGACGGGCCGCACGCCCACCAGATCGTCACCAGCCCGGACGGCGGCCATGTCCTCGCCGTCGACCTGGGCAACGACACCGTGTACACATACCGCCTCGACACGTCGGCAGGGCGGCTCGCCAGGGTCTCGCACGCGACCGTGCGACCGGGGGCGGGCCCTCGCCACCTCACGTTCCATCCCTCCGGCCGCTTCGCGTACCTCGCCGCCGAGGTGGACAACACGGTCGTGGTGTGTGCCTACGACCCGCGCACCGGCGCACTGCGCCCCGGGGCACCGCAGCCGACCGGCACCGGGCCCGGCACCAGCTACCCGGCCCAGCTGGTGGTGACCGGCGACGGTGCCTACGCCTACCTGGCCAACCGCGGTCACAACAGCCTGACCCGGTACGCCGTCGAGGCGGGCGGCGCCCGTCTGCGGCTCCTGGGCACCGTCCCCGTCGGCGGCGACTTCCCGAGGCACATCGCCCTGTCGCCCTCCGGCGGACTGCTGTTCGCGGCGAACCAGCGCTCCGGCACGGTGACGGTCTTTCACGTCGACCGTCGTACGGGCGAACTGCGTTCCGCGGGCCGGGGCTTCATGTCGCCGGTCGCGGTGTGTGCGCTGCCGCTGTAGCCGGTCTCGGCACCGGGGCCGTTTTGCAGCGGCAATGATGATCACACTAGAGTCGCCGTCGCCGCGATCCAAGGTCGTTCACTCGGGGGAGCCGAACTCATGCGTGTCAAGCCGTTGTTCGCCGCTGTCGCAGCCCTGTTCGTGCTCACCGCCTGCGGAGGTGACGGAGGTGACGCAGGCGGCATCGGCCCGGGGGGCTTCGGGAACGGCGCAGGGCAGGCGGCACAGGGAGGCGACAACCCGGCGGACCCGAACGAAGGCACCCTGGAGAACCCCACGAGGAACGGAGGGGTCAACGGATCCGCGCCCGATGATGCGACAGGCTTCCTGGGCCTGCCCAAGGCGGGCTCCATGGCTGCGGCCGCCGAGTTCATCAACGGCTACACGAGGTGCGACGACATCTCCGTGGATCCCCAGGACGACGACTTCTTCCCCGGCGACGAGGACTTCGACGCCGACTGGTCCGTCACCGAACGCGGCGCCTGCGGCCGCGGCACCCGTATCTTCATGATCAAGGATGCCAAGGCGTTCCAGGCCGCGTACAAGGCAGACCTCGACAAGCGTCTCGTCGACGACCCGGAGGAGGACCTCGGGGGCGGATTCGTCATCGGGCAGGACTTCGCGGTCATCTCCACCCAGGAGTCAGCGGCCTACTCCCTGCTCCAGCGTGGCGGACTCCTGATGCTGAACTGCCACCCGAGCTTCGGCCCGCCCAGTGGCTTCCGCAAGGAGAAGGCGCTCGTGGACGGGTGCGTGCTCACCGACTACTTCGAGGACTGAGCCGGGTCCACGCCGCTCCGGCCCGTCCTCAGCGCGGCGACGGCCCACTTGGCCCGGCTCGAGAGCTCGCTCAGCGACCGCCGGGACTCCTTGGCGATGGTCTTGAGCAGGACCTTGCCGTGGGCCATGGCCTCCTCCGCGAGTTCGGGCCGGCCGGCCTCGACCGCCGCGAGCACCAGTTCCAGATGCTGCTCGGTGATCCTCCGGCCCAGGCCCCGACGGTGCCACTCGGCGGCACTCGTGTCCGGGGCGGGTCCCTCGGCGGCGCTGCCCAGGTCCAGGGCCAACTGGCGGTCCCGCGGCTGGGCGGCAGGTGCGTCCAGCCCTATCGCCGTACGCACCCGTTCCAGAGCGCGCCCGGCCGACGGGAGATCTCCCGCCAGCCGGTGCAGCTCCGCCAGCTTGGTGCAGGCCACGGCCCGGTCCCAGGCCGTGTCCTGCAACGAGACGAAGTTGTGGTGTGCGCGTGCCGCCTGCGGATGGTCGCCGATCAGCTCCAGTTCGCGGCTCAGCGCCGCCAGCCGCTCCGCCTTCGGGCCCGTGTCGTCCAGCATCCGGATCAGTGCGGCGCGTACGAACTCCGTCCGGCCCTGACGGCGGGCCAGCGCGATCCAGGTGAACTCGTCCTCCGCGGCAGGGTCCTGTCCGAACTCTGCCGCGTCCTCCTGCCGGGCCCACTCGGCCAGTTCCGACGCCGAGGACGGTGGCAGGTGGTTACCGGCCGCACGGACCAGGGGCAGATCCTCGGCGTGACCGTGCAGGCCGACCAGCACGGCCGCAAGCCGTCGCTCCCGGAAATGCTCGGTCCGTTCGGCCGCCTCGCGCTCCAGCAGGTACCGCAGCAAAGGAAGATCGTCCGCCCGGCGGTCGAACTGCGCCGCCCGCAGCACACCCGCCCGTCGCGCCGGGTCCGACCCGGCGTCCTCCCACGCCGCGAGCCCACCGGTGCGCATGCGCTCCAGGTCCGCCCGGCCGGGGGCGAGCGCGGCGTCGGGGAGCGGCACACGCACCCGATCGTCCAGGAACTGGTACGCCATCAGCTCCGCGGAGTTCAGCAGCACATGATCGGGATCGGTGCGCCGTGCCACGGAGTCCAGCCGGAAGGCCAGCTCGACGGGGGAGCGGCGGGGCAGGCCCAGGCCGTCGAGCAACGCGGCGCGCTGGGCGTCCAGATCGGGGGCGTAGGACGCGCGCATCTCGTCCTCCTCCTCGCGTATCTCCGCGAGCAGCTGCTTCTCGTCGAGGCAGGGGCCGATCTCCATGCGGTGAAGCCCCCCGCCCCCGATGATGATCTCGAGCGCGTCGGTCACGCTCTCGCCGATCAGCCCGGCCTCCCCCTCCGACGACGCGTAGAGCACCGCGCCGTCCGCGCAGACGAAGTAGGTGCCGCCGGTGTCGTCACCGGCGACGGGCTCCAGCGATGCTCCCGAAGCGAGGCGGACGTCCTCGCAGTGGTAGGCCCGGTCGATGTCGAAGTCGAAGGGGAAAGCGGCCAGTTCGGCCAGATCAGGACGCTGCCGCAGCAGTGCGAGGGTGCGATCGATCACGCCTCCGGATCCTACTTCGGCTGCAGCAGGTCCCAGCGGTTGCCGTACAGGTCCTCGAAGACAGCGACCGACCCGTACGCCTCGTGCCGCGGCTCCTCCAGGAAGCGCACCCCGGCCGCCGTCATCCGGGCATGGTCGCGCGCGAAGTCCTCGGTGTGCAGGAAGAAGCCCACCCGGCCGCCGGTCTGTGCGCCCACGCTCGCGTGCTGCGTCTCGCCGGCGGCCCGGGCCAGCAGGAGGCCCGTGCCGTGCGGCGCGCCGCCGGGGCGGACCACCACCCAGCGCGAGCCTCCCCCACGGTCGGTGTCCTCGACGAGTTCGAAGCCGAGGGCGTCGGTGTAGAAGGCGATGGCCTCGTCGTAGTCGCGGACGACAAGGGTGACCAGAGCGATGGTGGGCATACGGAGAACGTTATACGTATGACGACGGTGGAACAATGCATGCCATGCCTCCGTCGCACGTGTCGCCGCTTCTGCCGCACCTCCTGGACCGCGCCCGGGCCCTCGCGGTCCCCGGCCGCCGTCGCATCCTGGGGCTGGCCGGAGCGCCCGGCTCGGGGAAGTCGACCCTCGCCGCCCGGCTGGTCGACGCCCTGGAGGGCCTGGCCGCCCTTGTTCCCATGGACGGCTTCCACCTTGCCCAGAGCGAGCTGGTGCGCCTGGGCCGTGCCCATCGCAAGGGCGCCCCCGAGACCTTCGACGCCGCCGGGTACGCGGCCCTGCTCGGCCGCCTGCGCCGCCCCGCGCCGGACGCCGTCGTCTACGCGCCCGCCTTCGACCGGACACTGGAGGACCCGGTCGCCGGCAGCATCCCGGTCGGTCCCGATGTCGCCCTTGTCGTCACCGAGGGCAACTATCTGCTCCATGACGAGGGCGACTGGGCGCACATCCGCCCCTTCCTCGACGAGGTCTGGTTCCTCGAACTCGACAGGGAGGTCCGGGTCCGCAGGCTCGTCGACCGGCATGTGCGCCACGGCAAGGAGCGCTCGTACGCCGAGCGCTGGGTGCGCGACTCCGACGAGCCCAACGCCCGCCTGATCGGCCGCGGCCGGGACCGGGCCGACCTCGTGGTCCCGATGGCGTAGCACCATCCCGGCCGCCCCGCCGTTCATCTGCGCTCGGTACGCTCGAAGTCCTGACACGTGCGAGCACGGAGGGCGGTTCACGTGGGGTTGTTCCGGCGAGGGCCGAAGCGTGACGGACGCGATGCGCCCCGCGACCCCGAGTTCTCCTTCTTCTCCACCGGTGAAGGCGCCCGCTTCCGCAGCCTCGTACGCGAGGCCTTCGCCGAACAGGGCCTGGAGGTGACGGTCTACGCGGACGTGGTGACCGACAGCTCGGGCCGTCAGTTCGGGCTCGGCAATCTCGCAGCGGTCTGTCACAACGACGAGCGCGGGCCGCGCGCCTGGTCCGAAGTGGTCCACCAGCACGTCGGTCTGGTGCTGCGCACCATGGAGGCGCCCTCCGCCCTGGACACCCTGCCCACCGAGCAGATCCGCGCGCAGCTCTACCCCCGCGTCGTGGGCGCCGACGGGCTGGACCCCAAGAGCTTCGGCTATGCGCGGCCCGTGGCCCCGGGGCTGTTCGAGATCCTCGCGCTCGATCTGCCCGAGAGCGTCATGATGCTCACCGACGAGGCGCTCGAACCGCTCGGCGATCTCCCGTACCTGCGTGACCAGGCGCTCTACAACCTCCGCGGACTGCCCGTCGAGGTGCACGAGACGATCGAGGACTCCGACGGCATGCGCTTCGAGGTGGTGCTCGGCGACTCCTTCTACACCGCCAGCCGCGTGCTGGCGCTGGACGCGGTCGTCCGTCAGGTCACCGGCGAGGAGCTCTCCGCGGACGGCGCCCTGGTGGCCATGCCCTTCCGGCACCAGCTGGCCTTCCACGCCATCCACGACCTGGGCATGGTCGCCGCCCTGAACGCGATGGCCGCGTTCGCCGCCGCGGGCTTCGAGGACACCCCCGGTGCGATAAGTCCGTATGTCTACTGGTGGCGCTCCGGCACGCTCACCCAGCTCAGCGACCGCACCGAGGACGGCGAGGGCCTGCGGATCGTGGTCGACGAGGAGTTCCACACGCTGCTGGCACGGCTCCTCGCCGAGGAGGACCCCGGGACCGGCGGTGAAGAGGCCTGAGCGCAGTGGTCACGCTGCATCGGACATCCGGCCGGACGAGCACGGTATGCCCGGGGCAGGCGGCCCGGTCCCTGCCTGGTTAGTATCCGCAAAGGGGGAGCCGCCGATGGAGGCGTCATGCGCAAGGCATCCCGTTCGCGCCTGGTGACCGACCGCGCCCGGCTCGGGCACAAGATGCGTTACGCCCTGAGCCACCCGCGGCGCGTGCTGCCCTACCTGCGGCGGGCGGGCCGGGACTGCTGGCTGCGGCTGCGGCACCGCGGGAGCCACATCGCCTACTACCGGGCCGTGATGGCGTCCGACACCGCGAGAAGTCCGGAGGCGGCGGTCGGCGGCCGGCCGTCGCATGCGCGCTGGCTGGCCATCGGGGAAATGCAGTACGACTACCTCGTGCGGCACGGTCTGAAGCCGCAGGACCGGATGCTGGAGATCGGGTGCGGCAATCTGCGCGCCGGATGGCGGTTCATCGAGCACCTGGAGCCCGGCCACTACTACGGCATCGACATCTCGCCGGACATCCTCGTCGAGGCCAAGAAGACCGTCGTCCGCTACGGCCTGCAGGACAAGCTCCCCTATCTGACGCCCGTGGACAATCTGACGCTGGACTTCCTTCCCGGGTCCTTCTTCACGGTCGTCCACGCGCACAGCGTGTTCTCGCACTCCCCGCTGGAGGTCATCGACGAATGCCTCGCGCACGTCGGGCGGGTGCTGGCCCCCGGCGGCTGGTTCGACTTCACCTACGACCGCACCGAGGGGAGCGAGCACCAGGTGCTGGGCGAGGACTTCTACTACCGTACGGAGACGTTGATCCAACTGGCCGAGAAGCACGGTCTCGCCGCCCGCCACATGGAGGACTGGGAACAGCTGCCGCACGGCCAGTCGAAGCTCCGGATCACCCATCGCGCAGCTGCCGCGTCCCCTGACACCAGGACCACCGAGGAGACTTCATGACGGCCACCGCCCCGGCTCCGTTCACCGCAGACGACTACCGGGCCCGGATGGCCCGCGCCGCCGGAGCCGCCGCCGACGCCGGGCTCGCCGGGGTGCTGATCGCACCCGGACCCGACCTGATCCATCTGACCGGCTACCGGCCGGTGGCCACCGAACGCCTCACCGTCCTCGTCCTCACCGCCGGCCAGGACCCCGTCCTGGTCGTCCCCACCCTGGAGGCGCCGGACGCCGAGCACGCCGCGGGCGCGTCCGCGCTCACCCTGCGCGACTGGACCGACGGCACCGACCCGTACGCCGCCGTCGCGCCGCTGCTCGATGTCTCCGGCCGGTTCGCGGTCAGCGACAACACCTGGGCGATGCATCTGCTGGGCCTCCAGCGGGCGCTGCCGGGCACCTCGTACACCTCGCTCACCGACGCGCTGCCCATGCTCCGCGCGGTCAAGGACGCGCAGGAGCTGGCCAGGATCGAGGCGGCCGGAGCGGCAGCCGACGAGGCGTACGGCGAGATCCTCAAGGTGCCCTTCGCGGGCCGCAGGGAGACCGAGGTCGCCGCCGATCTCGCCGCGCTGCTGCTGCGGTTCGGGCACTCACAGGTCGACTTCACCGTCGTCGGATCGGGGCCCAACGGTGCCAACCCCCACCACGAGGCGGGCGACCGGACCATCGCGGCGGGCGACATGGTCGTCCTCGACTTCGGGGGTCTCAAGGACGGCTATGGCTCCGACACCACCCGTACCGTCCACGTCGGCGAGCCGACCGTCGCCGAGCAGCACATCCACGACGTCGTACTGGAGGCGCAGCAGGCGGGCGTGGACGCGGTGCGGCCCGGCGTCGCCTGCCAGGAGGTCGACCGGGCCGCCCGCGAGATCATCGAGGAGGCCGGGTACGGAGATCTGTTCATCCACCGCACCGGCCACGGCATCGGCGTCACCACTCACGAACCGCCCTACATGATCGAGGGCGAGGAGCGGCCGCTCGTCCCGGGGATGTGCTTCTCCGTGGAGCCGGGGATCTACCTCCCGGGCCGGTTCGGCGTCCGGATCGAGGACATCGTCACGGTCACCGAGGACGGCTGCCGCCGCTTCAACAACACCGACCGCCGGATGGCGATCGTCTCGTAACCCATCGAAATGCCGAGCGCCCTCGGTGCGCGTCAGGGTGCGATTCTGGCCTGGAAGTCGTACGGATAGGGCGGCGTGCGCGCGCTTGCCGCGTCCAGCTTCGCGGTCTGGCCGGCCGTCAGTTCCCAGCCGGTCGCGCCCAGGTTGTCGGTCAGCTGCTCGACCGTACGCGGCCCGATGATGGGCGCGGTGACTGCCGGCCGCTCCCGTACCCACCGCAGCGCCACCTGCGAGGGCGTCCGGCCCGCCTCCTCGGCGACCTCGTGCAGGGCGTCGAGCACCCGCCAGGTCTCCTCGGTGTCGTTCCTGCGCCAGCCTTCCTCGCCCGACTGCTCCTGGACGCGGGCCTCGCGTGAGCCGGCCGGTGCCGAGACCATCCCGCGCCGGTATTTGCCGGTCAGCCAGCCGCCCGCGAGCGGGCTCCAGGGGATGACGCCGAGCCCTTCGTTCGCGCTGAGGGGGGCGAGCTCCCACTCCAGTTCGCGGTGCAGCAGGTTGTAGAGAGGCTGGAGGGCGGCGTACGGCTCCCAGCCGCGGTGGCGCGACACGTCGAGGGAGCGCTGCAGCTGGGAGGCCGTCACGTTGCTGGCGCCGATGTAGCGGACCTTCCCGGCGCGCACCAGGGTGTCCAGGGTGGCCAGCGTCTCCTCGATCGGAGTGGTCGGGTCCCAGATATGGGTCTGGTACAGGTCGATGTAGTCCGTGCCGAGACGCCGCAGGCTGGCCTCGACGGCACTGATGATGTGCTTGCGGCTCAGCCCGGCGTCGTTGGGGGCGTCGCCCATCCTCCCCCACACCTTGGTCGCGATGACCAGGTCGTCGCGCCGGCGGCCCGCCAGCCAGCGGCCCAGGATCTCTTCCGAGCCGCCGCGCGCGTACATGTCCGCAGTGTCGATGAAGGTGCCTCCCGCCTCGGTGAAGGCGTCGAGGACGGCATGTCCGCCCGCGTCGTCACCGAAGCTCATGGTGCCGAGGCACAGTTCACTGACGCGCAGTCCGGTCCTGCCGAGGTTCCGTTGCTCCATGGCTGCGACGGTAGGAGATGGAGTGGGCTCGAAGGCAACCGTATGCGGGAGACTCAGTCGTCGGCGAGCACCACGCAGCTTTCCGGCGGCAGCTCCAGCGCACCGTCCGCGCCCGGCGCCCGTACCTCCCCCCAGGCGGCCGTGACCCGGCCCCCGCCGCCCAGCGGGATACGGGCCGGCTCCTTGGCCAGGTTGACCGCGATCCGCAGATCGCCGCGCCGGTACGCCAGCCAGCGCGCCTGCTCGTCGTACGCGACCTTCACCGCCGCCAGATCCGGGTCGGTCAGGTCCGGCAGCGAACGCCGCAGGGCGATCAGTGAGCGGTGCCAGGCCAGCAGCTGTGCGTGCGGCTCGCGCTCCCGCTCGGCCCGGTCCAGGCACGAGCGGTCGCGCGTCGCCGGGTCCTGCGGATCGGGGATGTCGTCGGCGGACCACCCGTGGGAGGCGAACTCCCGCCGCCGGCCTGCCCGTACCGCCTCGGCGAGCTCCGGATCCGTGTGGTCGGTGAAGTACTGCCACGGGGTACGGGCGCCCCACTCCTCGCCCATGAAGAGCATCGGCGTGTACGGGCCGGTCAGCACCAGCGCCGCCGCACAGGCCAGCAGCCCGGGGGACAGGCTCGCCGAGAGCCGGTCGCCCAGTGCCCGGTTGCCGATCTGGTCATGCGTCTGGGAGTAGCCCAGGAAGCGGTGGGCGGGCGTGGAGACCACATCGACGCCGCGGCCGTGGGTGCGGCCGCGGAAGGTGGCATACGTACCGTCGTGGAAGAAGACGCGGGTGAGGGTCTTGGCCAGTGCGGCCATCGGGGCGCGCGCGAAGTCGGCGTAGTAGCCCTGCGACTCGCCGGTCAGCGCGGCGTGCAGGGCGTGATGGAAGTCGTCGTTCCACTGCGCGTGCACTCCCAGGCCGCCCGACACGCGAGGCCTGGTCGTCCGGGGATCGCACTGGTCCGACTCGGCGATCAGGAACAGCGGCCGGTCCGCATCGGCGGCGAGGTCGTCTACGGCGGCGGCGAGCTCCTCCAGGAACGTCAGCGCCCGGGTGTCCGCCAGCGCGTGTACCGCGTCCAGCCGCAGCCCGTCGATGCGGTAGTCGCGCAGCCAGGCCAGTGCACTGCCCAGCAGATAGGCGCGCACCTCGTCGGAACCGGGGGCGTCGAGATTGACCGCGGCGCCCCAGGGGGTGTGGTGCGTCTCGGTGAAGTACGGACCGAAGGCGGGCAGATGGTTCCCGGACGGGCCGAGGTGGTTGTGGACCACGTCCAGCACCATGCCGAGGCCGCGTCCATGGGCCGTGTCGACAAAGCGTTTGAGTGCCTCGGGGCCGCCGTAGGGCTCGTGGACCGCCCACGGCGACACCCCGTCATAGCCCCATCCGTGCACGCCCGGGAAAGGGCACAGCGGCATCAGCTCGATATGGGTGACACCCAGTTCGGCCAGTTCCCCGAGCCGTTCGGCCGCCGCGTCCAGCGTGCCTTCCCGGGTGTAGGTGCCGACATGCAGCTCGTACAGGACCGCGCCGCGCAGCCCGCGCCCCGGCCACGGGTTCCGCCAGGAGTACGCCCCGTGGTCGACCACCGCGCTGTGGCCGTCCGGGCCGTCCGGCTGGCGGCGCGAGCGCGGATCGGGCCGCACCGGCCCGCCGTCCAGCGCGAAGCCGTAGCGCGCGCCGTCGGCCGCCTCCGCCTCGACCGCCCACCAGCCCGTACGTCCCTCGGCACGCTCCATCGCATGCTCGACGCCCTCCAGCCACAGCACGACCCGCTCCGTGGCCTGCGGCGCCCACACTTCGAACAGCACTGGCGGTCCCCTCGTCGTCGATGCTCCTCCTTCCCCATCCTGGCAAGATCGGGGTCTTCAAGCGGGGTCCTTGGGCCATTAAGGTCACGGGCCATGACGACGTCGCCGCTGCCCGCCTTCCCGCCCGGCTTCCTGTGGGGCGCATCCGCATCCGCCTTCCAGACCGAGGGCGCGGCCGACGCCGAGGGCAAGGGCCCGTCGGGATGGGACGCCTTCGCGGCCCAGGGCCGTATCAAGGACGGCGCCGACGCCTCGCGCGGCACCGGCTTCCACGAGCGCTACCGCGAGGACGTGGCCCTGCTCACCGGGCTCGGCGCGGACGCGTTCCGATTCTCCGTCAGCTGGCCGCGGGTGATCCCCGGCGGCAGCGGGCCGGTCAACAGCCGGGGGCTGGACTTCTACGACCGGCTCGTCGACGAGCTGTGCGCCCACGGCATCACACCGGCGCCCACGCTCTACCACTGGGACACCCCGCTCCCGCTGGACGAGGCGGGAGGCTGGCTGCGGCGGGAGACGGCCCAGCGCTTCGCCGAGTACGCCGCGGTGGTCGCCGAGCGCCTCGCCGACCGCGTACCGATGTGGATCACCATCAACGAACCGGCCGAGGTCACCCTGCTCGGCTACGCACTCGGCGAGCACGCCCCCGGAAAGCAGCTGCTCTTCGACGCCCTGCCCGCCGCCCACCACCAGCTGCTCGCCCACGGTCTCGCCGTCCAGGCGCTGCGGGCCGCAGGCGCGGACAACATCGGCCTCGCCGTGTCCCATTCACCGGTACGCACCGCGGGGACGAGCGACGAGGACCGTTTGGGCGCCGAGCTGTACGACACCGTCACCAACTGGATGTTCGCCGACCCGATCCTCACCGGGGCCTATCCCGACGAGAACTTCGCCGCACTGATGCCCGGCCCGGTGGCCGAGGACCTGGCCGTCATCTCCGCGCCGCTGGACTGGTACGGGGTGAACTACTACCAGCCGATGCTGGTCGGAGCGCCCGCCACGGACGCGCTCGACGACTTCGCCGGGATCGCCATGCCCGCCGAACTCCCCTTCGGCATAAGGAGACTGGAGAGCGAGCAGCGCACCGACTTCGACTGGGCCGTCGTGCCCGACGGGCTGCGCGAGCTGCTCGTCGGCCTCAAGGACCGGTTCGGCGACCGGCTGCCGCCGATCCACATCACCGAGAACGGCTGCTCCTACGACGGAATCGACGACCAGCGCCGGATCTCCTTCCTCGACGGTCATCTGCGCGCACTGCACCGGGCCATCGACGCGGGGGTCGACGTACGCGGCTACTTCACCTGGTCGCTGACCGACAACATCGAGTGGGTGGAGGGCGCGTCGCAGCGCTTCGGGCTCGTCCACATCGACTACGACACGTTGGAGCGCACTCCGAAGGCCTCGTACGCCTGGTACCGCGACGCGATCGCCGCCCAGCGGGCCGGGTCAGGGAACTGAACGGATCTTCCAGACGAGGATGCCGCCGAGCGCGGTCACCACGGTCGCCGTCAGGTACAGGCCCGCGTATCCGCCCGCGTAGGCGACCACCGGCGCGGCGAGCGCCGGGCCGAGGACCTGGGGCGCCGAGTTGGCGACGTTGATGACACCCAGATCCTTGGCGCGGTCGCCCGCCTGCGGCAGTACCTGGGTGATCAGCGCCTGGTCGACCGCGATGTACGCACCGAAGCCGAGCCCGAGCAGCGCGGCCGCGCCCATCGCCACCGGCCAGGTGTGCCAGAACGTCAGCAGCAGCGACGCCACCGCCATCACCGCGGAGGAGACCGCCACCAGGGCCTTGCGCCGACCCAGCCGGTCGGACACCACCCCGCCGGCCACCGCCGTCACCACGACGCCCGCTGTGTACAGCAGCGTCAGGATCAGCACGCCCTTGTCCGGATCCGGATGGTGCACCGCGTCCTTGAGGAAGTACAGCAGATAGAGCGTGCCCATCGCGTTCCCGAGCATCACCAGGAACCGGGTGAGCCAGGCCCAGCCGAAGTCGGGATGGTCCCGCGGGCTCACCCAGAAGTCCTTCAGCCGCACCGATTCCCTTGCGGTCGGCCGCACTTGGGGGTCCGGCATCAACAGGACGAAGGGCAGCGCGAGCAGGACGGTCAGCGCGGCCAGCAGCAGATAGCCGGGCACGATCCCGGTCGCCACCGTGGTCACCAGCAGCGCGCCGACCACCAGTCCGAGCGTCTGCGGAATCCCGATGAACCCGGACACCGCTGCCCGCTGGTCCACCGGCACCTGGTCGGGCACCACGGCACTGGTCCCGGCCAGCATCGCGTTCAGGCCGAGCTGCGCCAGGCACCACCCGAGTGCCACACCGGCCACGGTCGACTGCACCGCCGTGACGGCGAGGCCGACGGCGCCGAGGGCCGCACCGCCGACGATCCACGGCCGGCGGCGACCGAATCGCCCGCCGGTACGGTCCGACAGCGCGCCCGCGAGCGGGTTGGCGACCACCGCGACCAGCGCGCCGAGCCCGGTCACCCAGCCCAGGGTGACCTCCTTGCCCGACGGGTCGAGCGTGTCGATCTGCTCGGCGAGCAGCACCTGGATCGGTGTGAAGAAGGCCATGTACAGGCCGAGGTTGGCCAGGACGAGGGCGGATGTCCAACCGCCGCCGACTCGCGTCAGCGGGCCGGTCCGAGGCTCGTGCGTCTCCATGGGCGGCTCGCCATCGCTCAGTGCGGTGCGGTGCGGTGCGGTGAGGTGAGGGGTGGCGCTGTGCGGTTGTGTGCGGCGGTGTTCGCCGCGGGGCGGTTCTGCGCGGGGGTGTCCGGAGCTTACGGACACCCCCGCGCGCGATCAATGCCGCGGACCGGGAACGAAGTGGACGCGTTCCTGGATCACCGGATGTCCGGCCTTGGCGAAGTTCGCCGCCATCGGGAAGTTGCCCTGGTCCGTCGCTCCCGCGATGAACTCGGCGCCCTGCTCGGCCAGGAAGTGCGTGCACTCCACGAGCAGGTCGTACGCATGGCCCCTGCCGCGCTGCTCCGGTACCACACCGATGAAGCCGACGCACGGCCCCGACGGATTGCGCGCCGGGACATGCAGGCCCACCAGCTCACCGCCAGGGGTGAAGGCCAGCTGCCACCACTCGCGCGGCGAGGGGCACCAGTGGAAGAAGTCCAGCTCCTCCTGGGCCGCCTTGTCCAGGCCCTCCTCGGCGATGGCGGCCAGGGCATGCGCGTCCAGCGTCACGGAGTGCACCCGGCGCAGTACGTCGAGGATCACGGCGTCGTCGGGCTCCGGGCGGAACTCCAGCCGCCCGGGGCGCTCCGGCAGCCCGCACTGCGGGGTCCACCGGTACTGGTACCGCTCGACCAGCACCTTCATCCCGGCCTCCGAAGCGGCCCGCATCCGGGCCTCACCGGCCGCCAGGGCCGCCGGGTCCTCGCGCCAGCCGGCGGGCAGGATCAGTTCGTACTCGACCTGGAAGGGGGAGGTGCGCAGCAGTTCCGCACTCGCCTCCTCCTCGCCCTCGGCCATGTCGAACCAGTTGAGATTGACCGGGGTTTCGTCGTCGGGTCCGCCCCACCAGGCGGCCCGCGCGACCACCTTGCCGTCGCGCAGCGCGACGCGCTTCCAGTCGGGGCGGTGCGTGGCGCGGGCGAGCGCGCGGCCCACGCCGAGCGGGTCGGGCAGGGTGTCGAAAAGATGCGCGTCGCTCGCGTCGAGCGCGCGGATGACCAGATCGGTCATAGGAGATGTCCTCCGGGAGAGAGTTGTGTGATGCGCTCCCGGTCAGACTGCGAACGCCGGGCGGACGGGGCGGGAGCGCGGGAATCGTGTGGCGTGCACGGCACTCGCCTCCTTCCGTCGGGCACGGGCGTCGGGATCACGCTAGACGGAGCGAGCTGCGGGCGTCCAGCGCATTCCGGACGCCCGCACAACAGGCCTACTCCCAGACGTAGTTGATCGCGCGCTCGAAGTTGACGTAGCCGCCCCGGGCGAAGGCCTTCGCCATCGGCACGTTGGCGAGATCGGTCGCGGCCCGGATCCTCGGCACGTCCTGGGATGCGAGAATCCGGGTGCCCTCGGCCAGGATCTCGTCGATGTGGCCCCGGCCGCGATGGGTGGGCAGCACACCCACGTAGGCGATGATGTGGTGGTAGTTGTTCCTGGCCGGCACCACGAAGCCCACCGGCTCGCCGGTGCCCGGGAGTTCGGCGATCCGCCACCACTCGCGTGGTGAGGTGAAGCCCGCGAGTTCCTCGTCGAAGTGCTTCTCGGCCGCCTCGCGGTGGCTCAGCCCGGTCGCGAGATCGGCCTGGCTATGGGCGTCGAGCGTGCCCGCCGTCACCGGAGTCATCAGGGCGAGCAGATCCTCGCGGTCCGTGACCTGCCGGAAGGCCAGGGTGCCCGAGGGCTCGGGTACGGGCGTCCCGGCGCGCCATTCGAGCCGCAGCCGCTCCACGAGCAGCCTCGCCCCGGATTTCTCCAGCACGCCGGTACGGGCTTCGACCGCCGCGCGGGCGGCCGGGTCGTCACGCCAGTCGGGCGGGATGAACCGCCCGTACTCGGGGCGCGGGTGACCCGCGGGGACGACGGCGGCGGTCGCGGTCTCGAGCAGTCGCAGTCCGATGTCGGCCTGCTCGGCGACGGGCAGTTCGGCGTCGATGTCGAAGAAGTCCAGTGCCACCGGGGCCTCGCCGTCGGCCGTGGTCCACCAGGCGATTCTCGCCAGCACGCGGCCGTCGCGCTGCGCGATCCACAGCCACTCGGGACGGCGGCGCCCAGTTGCGAGATCGTCCTCGAGTTCATGGTCGAGGGTGTACGAAAGCCTGCGGAACAGCTCGAGTTCGTCCGGGCCGGAAAGCGGTCGGACGGTGACGCCGTCGTCGGGCGTCGGCACCGATGGTGCAGAGGTCATATGTGCTTCTCCAGTGAATGGCCGTGCGGAAATGGTCGAACCAGCGCTTGGACCCTAACCACCCGGCGAATGCCGTGCGAAAACCTTTTCGTAGCGGAATCATTGCTTCCATGCAGGTCAGCGGCTGGTGAGTGAGGGACGGGGCCGTCGGCTCTTCTGGACACCCACCGACTTCGGACCGACAATCACGGTTGTGACGTCCTCCTACGAATTCCACACGTATCCCGCTCCGGCCCGGGTCTCCGACGCCGAGCGCGAGCGTGTCCTCGACGTGCTCAGGGAGGGCGCGGCGCAGGGCAAGTTGTCGCACGAGACGTTCGTGCACCGGATGGAGCTGGTCCTGGCCGCGCGCAGGCCGGAGGAGCTGGAGCCGCTCACCGCCGACCTCGTCCAGGAGAGCCGCTGGTCCCGCGCGCTGTACCGGACGGTGGGCCGGATCTCGGCGTTCTCGGTGCGGCTGCGCCGGGCGTGGCAGGCGGAGAAGCTGCCACCGCTGCAGCTGCCCGAACCGAGCCCGTTCCCCCTGCGGATCGGGCGCGACCCGGCCAACGGACTGCGGCTCAGCCATGACACGGTCTCCAGGCTTCACGCCGAACTGAGCCGCCAGGGCCAGGTGTGGGTGCTGCGCGACCTCGGCTCGACCAACGGCACCACGGTGAACGGCATCAGGGTGACCGGCTCGATCGTCGTGCAGGACGGGGACATGGTCGGCTTCGGACGGATGAGCTTCCGCCTCACCGCACGCTGAACCGGACGTGGGGAGTGTGGGTCCGCCCCCGACCGGTGGGCCTGCCGGGGGCGGACGCCGGCAGGCCGTTTCATGAGCGCGCCGTCGGCGCGCGGGGCCCCGTGAACCGGTCCCGTCCGAGCGGGTGGACGCGTGCCCGGCGCGGGGGCGACGGGCCGGCCGTTACGTGAATCCGCTGTCGGCAAGCGTGGCTGCGTGCGGTCGGTCCGACCGGCATCTGCGCTCCCGGTGCGGCGCGCGGACGACGGGGCGTGCCGGCCCGGCTGCTCAGCCCGTCCCCGCGGCCACCTCCGAAGCGTCCCCGCGGATGAGCAGCGCCACCGGGCACTCCGCGAACAGGTCCGACAGCCGCACCCCCGAGCCGCCCGTGAACGTACGCGCGGGATCCAGCAGATCGCTCCAGCCGCCCTCGGGGAGCGTCAGCGCCGTCTCCCGCCAGCCGCCCGACTGCTCCAGCCGCAAGGAGAGCCGTGTGACCGCCGTGAGCACCTTGCCCGAGCGGATGAACGCGACACAGTGGCCGGCCGCCGGGCCGTGCGCCCGCAGCGGTGCGTACGTCCCCGATGACCCGAACAGGTCGGGACGGGCCCGTCGCAGCCGCAGTGCCGTGGCCGTGAGCGCCAGCTTCTCGTCGGAGAGCCAGCGCCGGCCGCGGAGCTCGTCCAGCCTTTCCGGCAGCGGTTCGCCGAGGCGGGCCGGCCGGCGGTTGTCAGGGTCGACCAGGGCGAGGAACTGCCGCTCGGAGCCCTGGTACACATCGGGCACCCCCGGCATCGTCAGATGCAGCAGCGTCGCTCCGAGGACATTGGCCCGTACGTACGGATCCAGCTCTCGCGCGAACTCCGCCACGTAGTACAGCGGCGGGCCTGCCGGGCCCGCGTCCACGAACGCGGCGACGGCCCGCTCGTACGCCGCGTCCGCCTCCGTCCAGCTGGTGCGCAGCCCCGCCTCACGCACCGCCTTGAGCAACGCGGGCTCCAGCCGGTCCGCGCGCGGGACGCCGAACCCGACGGCCGTCTGCCACGTCACCCATGCCAGATGCGGATCGGGGGCCCGCCCGCCCTCCAGCCCGGCGGCCGCCTCGGTGATCCGGGGCAGGAACTCCGCCCACCGCTCGGGGCACTCGGACAGGACCGCGATCCGCGCCCGCACGTCGGCGCTGCGCTTGGTGTCGTGCGTGGTGAGCACCGTGCCGGTGGCCGGCCAGTCGCGGGCCAGACGGGTGCAGTACCCGTGGAAGTCGTCGGGAGTCAGCGCCGGACTGCCCGGGTCCCCACCGACCTCGTTCGCCGAGAGCAGCGGCGTATAGCGGTAGAAGGCGGTGTCCTCCACGGACTTGGCGCGCAGCGCCGACGCCGTCTGAGCGAACCGGGCCCGGAACGCCGTGTGGTCAGGACCGTCGCCGAGCCGTCCGAGTGCCAGGTCCCGTACGACGTCGACCGCCGCCGCCTCGTCCGTCACCGCGAAGGTCTCCTTCGCGCGGCGGGCCGCGGCCTCGGTCAGTGCCGCCTCGCCGTCGAGGAGGTACGGGCGGTAGACGGGCACCCGTACGAGCAGCTCCCGCACCGCCGCGCGCAGCGCCCACGGCGCGTGGTCGCGCAGCGCGGGATCCGCGGCGCAGATCCCCCGGGCGAGCCGTCCGAGCGCAGCCGTCTCGGCGGCCAGCTCATGCGTGACCACCTTGTACGCAGCCCGCCGCACCGTCGCCGCCCAGCGGCCCCCGCGGTCGGCGGACGGCTGGGTGAACTCCCGGTAGCGCTCGGCCAGTTGCCCGGCGCCGTCCCGATCGGTGAACACGCCCTCGACATGCCGCAGCGCGTCGTACCCCGTCGTCCCCGCGACCGGCCAGCCGGCCGGCAGCCGCTCGTCGCCGGTCAGGATCTTCTCGACCACGATCCAGCACGCCCCGCCGGTCGCCTCGTCGAGCCGGCGCAGATACCCCGCCGGGTCGGCCACCCCGTCCGGATGGTCCACCCGCAGCCCCTCCACGACCGCGTCGTGCACCAGCTCGAGGATCTTGGCGTGGGTCGCGTCGAAGACCTCGGGGTCCTCCACCCGCAGGCCGATCAGATCCGAAACGGTGAAGAACCGGCGGTAGTTCAGCTCGGTACGGGCCAGGCGCCACCACGCCAGCCGGTACCACTGGGCGTCCAGCAGCTCGGGCAGCGGCAGCTTCGCGGTGGACGCGCGCACCGGAAAGCGCTGCTCCCCGTAGTGCAGGACATCACCGTCGACGCGCATCCCGGACAGCTCGTCGCCGATCCGTCCCGCCAGGACCGGTAGCAGCACCTTGCCCCCGCCCGCCTCCCAGTCGATGTCGAACCAGCGTGCGTACGGCGAACCGGGGCCCTCGCGCAGCACCTCCCACAGGGCACGGTTGTGGCGCGGCGCAGCGGCCATGTGGTTCGGGACGATGTCCAGGACGAGGCCGAGTCCGTGCTCACGGGCGGTACGGGACAGCTCCCGCAGACCGGCCTCGCCGCCCAGCTCCTCCCGTACCCGCGAGTGGTCCACCACGTCGTAGCCGTGGACCGAGCCGGGCACCGCCTCCAGCACCGGTGACAGATGCAGGTGCGAGATGCCGAGCGAGGCGAGATAGGGCACTGCCGAGGCGGCGGCCGAGAACGGGAAGTCCGGCTGGAGCTGGAGCCGGTACGTGGCGGTGGGCGTCATGCGAACGTATGTACCCGGATCGCGGGCTTCTGTGTCATCCGTCCCTGCGTCGGGGTGAACCCGCGGGGGCAGCACGGCCCCGGCCGCGGTGCCCCCGGGGAGACGGCACGGGGCCGGTCGCCGACCGCCCCGCTACGCCGGTCTCCTCAGCACGGTCAGACTCCGTCCGATCATTCTGATCCGGTCGCCGGCCTCCACCTTCGGCCCCTGCCCGGGAGGCACCCCCTCCGGGCGGGCCGTGTCCACCACCACCTGCCACTGTGCGCCGTGGTTCACCGGCACCGTGAAATCCAGGGTCTCCGCACTCGCGTTGAACATCAGCAGGAACGAGTCGTCGGAGATCCGCTCGCCGCGCGGACCGGGCTCGGAGATCGCGTGGCCGTTCAGGAACACCGTCAGGGCTCTGGCGTGAGCCGCCTGCCAGTCCCGCTGGACCATCTCCTCGCCGTGCGGGGTGAACCAGGCGATGTCGGTCAGCTCGTCATGGGTGCCCTCCACGGACCGGCCGTGGAAGAAGCGCCGGCGCCGGAACACCGGGTGGTCGCGCCGCAGCCACACCATGGTCTTGGTGAAGGCCAGCAGCGTGCCCTCCTCGTCCGTGTCCTTGTCCGGCCACTGGACCCAGGAGATCTCGTTGTCCTGGCAGTACGCGTTGTTGTTGCCGCCCTGCGTACGGGCGAACTCGTCGCCGTGACTGAGCATCGGCACGCCCTGCGAGAGCATCAGCGTGGCGATGAAATTGCGCATCTGGCGTTCGCGCAGCTCCAGCACGTCCTCGTCGTCGGTCCCGCCCTCCGCGCCGCAGTTCCACGAGCGGTTGTGGCTCTCGCCGTCCCGATTGCCCTCGCCGTTGGCCTCGTTGTGCTTGTTGTCGTACGAGACCAGATCGTGCAGCGTGAAGCCGTCGTGGCAGGTGGTGAAGTTGATGGAGGCCAGCGGCCGCCGGCCGTCGTCCTGGTACAGATCGGAGGAGCCGGTCAGCCGGGAGGCGAACTCCGCGAGCTTGCGCGGCTCGCCGCGCCACAGGTCGCGCACCGTGTCGCGGTACTCGCCGTTCCATTCGGTCCACAACGGCGGAAAGTTGCCCACCTGGTAGCCGCCCTCGCCCACGTCCCACGGCTCGGCGATCAGCTTCACCTGGCTGACCACCGGATCCTGTTGCACCAGGTCGAAGAACGAGGAGAGCCGGTCCACCTCGTGGAACTGCCGGGCGAGTGTGGCCGCGAGGTCGAAGCGGAAGCCGTCGACATGCATCTCGGTCACCCAGTAGCGCAGCGAGTCCATGATCAGTTGCAGCACATGGGGGCTGCGCATCAGCAGGGAGTTCCCGGTGCCGGTGGTGTCCGTGTAGTAGCGGCGGTCCTCGGAGAGCCGGTAGTACGAGGCGTTGTCCAGGCCCCGGAAGGAGAGTGTGGGCCCCAGATGGTTGCCCTCCGCGGTGTGGTTGTAGACCACGTCGAGGATGACCTCGATGCCCGCCTGGTGCAGCGCCCGTACGGCCTGCTTGAACTCCAGCACCTGCTCGCCCCGGTCTCCCCAGGAGGCGTACGCGTTGTGCGGTGCGAAGAAGCCGATGGTGTTGTAGCCCCAGTAGTTGTTCAGCCCCGAGTCCACCAGCCGGTGGTCGTTGACGAACTGGTGCACCGGCATCAACTCGAGTGTGGTGACCCCCAGTTCGGTCAGATGGGAGATCACGGCGGGATGCGCGAGCCCGGCGTAGGTGCCGCGCAGCTCCGGCGGCAGCTCCGGATGCCGCATCGTCAGACCCTTCACATGGGCCTCGTAGATCACGGTGCGGTGGTAGTCCGTGCGCGGCGGCCGGTCGTCGCCCCAGTCGAAGTACGGATTGACCACCACGGAGGTCATGGTGTGCGGTGCCGAGTCGAGGTCGTTGCGGGAGTCCGGCCGCCCGAAGTGATACCCGTACACCGCCTCGTTCCACTCGATCTCGCCACTGACCGCTCGGGCGTAGGGGTCGAGCAGCAACTTCGCCGAATTGCACCGCTGGCCGCGCTCGGGCACATAGGGGCCGTGGACCCGGAAGCCGTACCGCTGACCCGGCATCACCCCAGGCAGATAGGCATGCCGCACGAATGCGTCGGTCTCGCGCAGCTCCACCGCCGTCTCTGAGCCGTCGTCGTGCAGCAGACACAGTTCGATACGTCGCGCGGCCTCTGAGAACACCGCGAAATTGGTTCCGGCGCCGTCGTACGTGGCGCCGAGCGGATACGCCTGTCCCGGCCAGACCTGCATAGATATGACTCTTCCACTTCTGATCCGGGTACTGGGGGCAACTTGGCCAAGATCCTCCCCCAAAGATGGGCAAGCTCCTAGGACTTCGGGCCGTCCTACCGGGTGACCGCACGAAACAATGGGAAAAAGGGGGACAAGTGCTCAGATCAGCGCACCGCCATCTGGGGAAATTGGTGGCGGGTGCCGCCATAGCGGTGACCGCGACCGCTGCCATGATCGCCATCACACTGCCGGGCCCGGCGGGTGCCGACGACCCCGGCGACGAGCGCCGGAACGGGATTCAGGGACCGCCCGGCGCCGGTGACAGCGCCGGGAAGGGCCGGGGAGCCGCCGACACGCCGCACGCGGGCGTCATCGCCGCTTCGCCGCGGGAGGGGGAACACGGCGTGGGCCGGGACCCCCTCACCGACGAGGAGTTGAATCGGGCGGAAGCGCTCGCGCTCACCCCGGCCGCCCGGACGGCCGGGGAAGATGTCACGGGTGACCGCGGCCCGCACCACCTGACCACCAACCTTGCCGAACCGCTGCCGTCGGAGGCGGACTCCGGACCGCGCCGTGCCGAGGTCAGTTTCTACGACTACCGGACCGACGAGCTGATCACCAAGACCGTCAACCTCGACACCGGCGCGGTCGAACGGACCGGCACCCAGCGCGGTGTCCAGCCCTCCCCGCACCGCGAGGAACTGCGCGAGGCGCTTGCCCTGATCCTGGCCGACCCGCTCGGCGGCGACCTCAAGGGCGACTACAAGCACGCCACGGGCCGGCCGCTGACCACACCCGACCAGCTGTGGTTCAACGGCGACGTCTACCGCACGTACCGGGAGGAGCACGTGCCGGACAAGCTCGCCGCGTGCGGTGAGCACCGCTGCGTCCGCATGGTCACCAAGGTCAAGGACGGCGCATGGATCGACACGCGCGATCTGATCGTGGATCTGAGTGCCAGGACCGTTGCTCGCGCCGGCTGACCCGCTCCCGCCTCGGACCGCCGCACGGCCTTCCGTTCCGCACGGATCACCCGTGCACATGTGCGTTCCGTATGGCCGTATGCCCGCACTTCCGTACGTCCGTACTTCCGTACTTCCGTCACGAGGAGTTCGTACCTGATGCACGTCAACAGAGTCTCGCGCGCCCGCAGGCGGGGCGCACTGCTCGCCGCGGCCGTGCTGCTGGGCAGCGTCGGCGCGGCGGCCGGCCCTGCCTCCGCCGCTCCGTCCGGCGAGGTCACGGCCGCCAAGGCCGCTCCGGCCCGGCCGGACTGCAGCAGCGCCTACCGTATCGAGCAGACGCTCGACGGCGGCACCACCTGGCGCATGTGCTGGCGCTACGACACCGAGTCCGGCCTGATCCTGGACAAGGTGTCGTACCGGCCCAAGGGCGAGCCGCGTCCGATCCGGGTCATCAACAGCGCCAAGCTGGCGCAGATCCATGTGCCGTACGACGACGGCCGTGCCGAGTACGACGATCTGACCGGGGCCGGGTTCGGCTGGGGGCTGCAGAACATCAAGGGCGCCGAATGCCCGGGCGGCACCGTCAAGAAGGTGAAGGTGCCGGAGATGGGCACCTTCAACGGCCTGTGCACGACCACCCGTTCCCGTGGTCACGCCTACCGGCTGGCGAACGACCTGGGCAGCAAGGTCTGGCAGGCGCAGGGCAAGGACCTGCTGCTCTACACCGTCAACAAGGTGTCCTGGTACGAGTACATCACCGAGTGGCGCTTCTCCTCCGACGGCACCATCGCCGCCAACGTCGGTGCGACGGGCAAGCTCGCGCCCGACGACTACAACGGGACCGACGGACGTGGCTGGCCCATCGGCAAGGGTGCCCGCGACTACGCGACCAGCCACTCCCACAACGTCTTCTGGCGCCTGGACTTCGGCCTGGACGGCAGCAACAAGGGCCGGGTCGAGCAGTACGACTCCAAGGTCACCCCGCCGAGACGCAACGGTGCACCGAAGGTGAGGACGACCCGGACGCCGGTGACCAGGGAACTGGCCGGGGACGCCCGCACGATGCGCTGGTGGCGGGTGGTGAGCGCGAGGGGAAGGAACAAGGACGGGCACCCCCGCTCGTACGAGATCGTGCCGGGGCCCTCCGCCAAGCACGCGGGCCGCGGATTCACCAGGCACGACATCTACTTCACCCAGAACCGCGCCTGTGAGCAGTTCGCCAGCAACAACATCCGCGACTGCGGCCAGGGCGCCCCCAAGAGCGTGGACGGGTGGGTCAACGGCGAGAAGCTCGTCAACCCCGTCGTCTGGGTCAACATCGGTTTCCATCACATCGCCCGGGACGAGGACCAGCAGCCGATGCCCGTCCACTGGCAGGGCTTCCAGCTGGCCCCCAGGGACGTAACCGCTATGAATCCGCTCACTCCGGCCGATCTCGCCGGTCAGAACGGGCATCACAATCATGGGAGTTGAGGAACCAGCCTGACGATCCTGCTGCACCGCCTCCTGTACCCGGAGTACGCTTCCTTGATCGTTGAAGGGGCCAGGAAGGCGGTGCGCGGGTGAGCTCGGGAGGGCTGGAGCTACCCCCAGGTGACACAGGTCATGAGGGGGACTCCGCCGAGGTCACGCCAGGAGCGGTCTCGCTCGCGCGGCCGATGGAGATCGGGGCGGAGCTGGACTGGGGCGCGGACGCCTGGAGCGAGGTGCGTACGCGCGCCCAACGTGCCGGGCGGGCCTACATCTGGCTGAATCTGGTGGAGCAGCGTCTGCGGGCCGTGGTGGCCGCCGTGCTGCGCCCCATCTACGAACCGGTCCACGGCGACGACTGGGTGGTCGCGGCGGCCGGCCCGGCGGGCCAGGAGTGGGTCCAGCGTGCCGTTGCGGTACGGGAGGTCTCCCGGCGCAAGGGTTATCTGCTGGACCCGGCCGACGACAATGTGCTGTCCTTCCTCACCCTCCCGCAGCTGCGGGAGCTGATGGTCCAGCACTGGCCCTGCTTCGAGCCCTACTTCGACGACCGGCGCGACGTCGAACTCGCCCTGGACGAGCTCGAGGTCGCCCGGAACGTGGTCTCCCGCAACCGTGCGCTCAACGAAGCGGTCCTCGCCCAGGCGGAGCGGGCCTCGTCCCGGCTGCTCGAGATACTCGGCAGCGGGGCCGGTGTGCCCTCCGCGGACCGCCTCCGCGTGGACGCTGTCGAGGATCTGGTCGGTGACCGGTACGCGGACGTCGTCTCCGTCCACCCCGACCGCGTCCGGCTGCAGCGCCAGCTGCCCGCCGAGGACCTCTTCGGCGGCGCGCGCCGTGTCGACGCGATCGGCATAGGCCTGAACCTCCTGGTCCAGAACTTCTCCGGGCGCAGACTTGTCAGGCTCGCCGAGTCGGGCTGCCGGGTCCGGCTGCTCTTCCTCAATCCCGCGAGCAGTGCCGTCAAGCGCCGTGAGCGTGAACTCGGAATCAAGAAGGGTGAGTTGAGCCGCACGGTGGAGATGAACATCCTCCATATGCGCCGGGTGCGCTCGCGGCTGCGCGACCCCGACGCCTTCGAGATCCATGTCTTCGACGAAACCCCGCGCTTCACCGCGTATCTGGTCGACGGCGACGGACCCGACGGGCTCGCCGTCGTCCAGTCCTATCTTCGCAAGGCCCGCGGCATGGAAGCACCCGTCCTGGTGCTTCGCGGCGGCGGACGCGCGGTGGTGCGCTCGGGGCACGACAGCGAGACCGGACTGTTCCAGACGTACCGCGAGGAGTTCGAGTCGGTCTGGGCCGACTCGCGGCCCGTGTCCTGACTGTCAGTGGTGCGTGCCAGAGTGGTCGACGACTGGGGGAGCACCACCGCACCACCGCACCACCGAGGAGGGGGCACCATGGCCTGGCACCGTGAGCCGCTGGTCGGCTTCGACCTGGAGACGACCGGCACCGATCCGCTCGACGCCCGCATCGTGACGGCCGCCGTTGTCGGTCTGCGGGCCGGGGGGCCGGTGCGGCGGCGCACATGGATGGCGGACCCCGGCATCCGGATTCCGGCGCAGGCCTCGGCCATCCACGGCATCAGCAGTGAGCGCGCGGCGGCGGAGGGGCGGCCCGCGCCCGAGGTCGCCGACGAGGTCGCCGAAACGCTGACCGGCTACTGGGCGCAGGGCGTACCGGTCGTCGCGTACAACGCCGCCTTCGATCTGACGCTGCTCAGCGCGGAGCTGCGGCGCCATGGCCTGCCGTCGCTGAGCGAGCGGCTCGGCGGCCGCCCGATCGGTCCGGTCATCGATCCGTACACCATCGACCGGGCGGTGGACCGCTACCGCAAGGGCAAGCGCACGCTCGAAGCGGTCTGCGTGGAGTACGGCGTGACACTGGACAGCGCGCACAACGCGGAGGCGGACGCGCTCGCCGCCGTGCGGGTGGCCTGCGCGATAGCCGAGCGGCACACCTCGGTCGCGGAGCTGTCCCCGGACGACCTGCATGAGCGTCAGGTGCGCTGGTACGCGCAGTGGGCGGCCGACTTCCAGCGCTTCCTGCGCAAGAAGGGCACCGAGGACGCCGTCGTCGACCCGTCCTGGCCGCTGCGCGAGCACGCGCCGGTCTCCGGCTGACACCGCCCGGGAGGGCCACAGACCCTTCTATCCCGGTCCTGCCGGGCTCGCGTGCGAAAGAAAGGCTCTGGAAGGACTAGAAGGCATACCAGCGCACCTCGGGGTCGTCTTCGCGCAGGGACGCCACCCGGCGGCGGAACTCGGCAAGGGCTTTGGGGTCGGCCGGGGCGTGCTGGGCCACCCAGGCGCAGCCGGCGGTCTCGCGGGCGCCGCGCAGGACCGCGCAGCCGTCCCATTCGCGGACATCCCAGCCGTATGCGTCGGTGAACGCGTCGTAGGCGGCGGGGGCGAGGCCGTAGCGGTCCCGGGACAGAGCCATGACCACCAGGTCGTGCTCGCGCAGGTCCGACGAGACCGTCTCCAGATCCACCAGTACGGGACCGTCCGGGCCGACATGGACATTGCGGGGCAGGGCGTCCCCATGGATCGGGCCCGGCGGGAGACGGGGCGTGAGCGTGGCCGCCGCCTCGGCGAAACCGTCCCGGCGCGCCCGCAGATACGCCGCGTCGGCCGGGTCGATCGCCTCGCCCGCCAGGCGCAGCCAGCGCTCGACCCCGCCGAGGAGGTCGCGGCGGGGCAGCTCGACGGCGGGCGACGGCAGGGCGTGGATCAGGAGCAGCAGCCCGGCCAGGTCCGCGGGCTCCGCCGGACGTACCGCATCGGCAAGCCGGTGCCACAGCGTCACCGGATGGCCCGCCACGAGCCGGGGCTTCGGCTCGGCGGCCCGCACGGCAGGGACACCGGCCTCGGCCAGCCAGGAGGCGACGGCCAGTTCGCGCTCGGCCCTGGGCAGCAGCTCGGCGTCCCGGCCGACCTTGACCACCAGGTCGCCGGCCGCGAAAACCGCGTTCTCGCCGAGCGCCAGCAGCGTCGCACCGGCCGGGAGCCCGGCGGCCACCAGTACCTCGCGTGCCCGCGTCTCGTCCATCCGGCCTCCTGCCTCTTGCGCGAATTCGCCAAAGTTTCGCATCCGCGCAGGCCGTCTTGACGAACCGACGGGCCGTCAGCACGATGACCAAGGCCCGCCAGGGCGGCAAGATCCGCCGGATACACCCATGTTCAGGACGAGCCGCCCGAAGGAGTCGATGACGTGACATTGGCGACCGCAACGGCGCGGACGGGCAAGCGCACGGACCATGGCGCCTGGTTCCTCGTCCTGCCGGCCCTGATCCCCATCCTTGTGCTGAGCGTCGGCCCTCTTCTCTACGGCATCGCGCTCGCCTTCACCGACTCCCAGGCAGGGCGCACCGAACCCACCGAGTGGATCGGGACGCTGAACTTCCGGGACCTGCTGCACGACACCCTGTTCTGGGAATCGTTCCGGATCGGCCTGCTGTGGGCGGTCGGCGTCACCGTCCCCCAGTTCCTGCTCGCCCTCGGCCTCGCACTGCTGCTCAACCAGCAACTGCGGATGCGCTGGCTCGCCCGGGCTCTCGCGATCATCCCCTGGGCCATGCCCGAGGTCGTCGTCGGCATCATGTGGCGGCTGGTCTACAACCCCGACGCGGGCATCCTCAACGAGACCGTGCGGGACCTGGGCCTCGGCGACGGCCGGGACTGGCTGACCGGCCTCGCCACCGCGCTGCCCGCCGTGATCGCGGTCGGTGTCTGGGCCGGTATGCCGCAGACCACCGTCGCTCTGCTCGCTGGCTTGCAGAACACCCCGCACGAGCTGCACGAGGCCGCCGCGCTGGACGGCGCCGGCGCCTGGCGCCGGTTCCGTACAGTCACCTGGCCCGCGATCAGACCCATAGCGCTTGCCGTCACCGCCCTCAACCTGATCTGGAACTTCAACTCGTTCGCCCTGGTGTATGTGCTCACGGGCGGCGGCCCCGGCGGCCGTACCCGGCTTCCCATGCTCTTCGCCTACGAAGAGGCCTTCCGCTACGGCCAGTTCGGATACGCGGCCGCCATGGGGTGCGTCATGGTCGCCGTCATCTCCGTGATGCTCGCCGTCTTTCTCGCAGGGCGACTCAAGGGAGGGGATCAGTGATGGCGGCCCTCGGCACCGGCAGGTCCGCACGCGCCGGCCAGTACGTGGCGCTGCTGTGTTACCTCGCCTTCCTGGCCTTCCCGTTCCTCTGGCTCATCTCCACCGCCTTCAAGCCGGCGCGCGAGCTGGGCTCGCTCCACCCCACGTGGATCCCCGAGAACGCGACGCTCGACAACTTCCGCCAGGCCTTCGACGAGCAGCCGCTCCTGCAGGCCGCGGGCAACAGCCTGGTCGCGGCGCTCGCCGCCGCACTGATCGCCGTCGTCATCGCGACGCCCATGGCGTATGTGATGGCCCGCAACCGCAACAGACTCACCGCCGCGTCGACGGGATGGGTCGTCGTCAGCCAGGCGTTCCCCTTCGTTCTGGTGATCATTCCGCTGTTCCTGATCCTGAAGAACCTGCATCTGATCAACACCCTGTTCGGAGTGGTCATGGTGTACGTGGTCTGGTCGCTGCCGTTCGCTCTGTGGATGCTGGTCGGGTACGTACGGGCGGTGCCGCTCGAGCTGGAGGAAGCCGCGGCCGTCGACGGCGCGGGCCGGCTCCGCACCCTGGTCTCGGTCACCGCGCCGCTGCTCGCACCAGGCATCGTGGCCACCGCGCTCTTCGCGTTCATCACCGCGTGGAACGAGTTCTTCTTCGCGCTCGTCCTGCTCAAGACCCCGGAGAAGCAGACCCTGCCGGTCGTCCTCACCCACTTCCTGGGCGCTGAAGGCGTGGCAGACCTCGGGCCGCTCGCCGCGGCGGCCTTCCTCGCGACGCTTCCCTCTCTCGTCGTGTTCGCGGTGATCCAGAAGCGGATCACCGGCGGGATGCTGGCCGGGGCGGTGAAGAGCTGATGCGTGCACGACTGCTGACGGCTGCGGGCGCCGCGCTGGCACTGCTGCTGACCGGCTGCGGCGGCGCCGACGGCGAGGGGGACGGACGGATCCGGCTCCGCTTCCAGTCGCTCGCCTGGCAGAAGGAGTCGGTCGACGCCAACAGAGAACTGGTGCAGGAGTGGAACGCCGCCCACCCCGATGTCCAGGTGGAGTATGTCCAGGGCAGCTGGGACAGCGTGCACGACCAGCTGCTCACCTCCTTCGAGGGCGGCGAGGCACCGGACATCATCCATGACGCCTCCGACGACCTGGCCGACTTCGCGTACGGCGGCACTCTCGCCGATCTGAGCGAGTTGCTGCCCGAGCGGCTGAAGAACGACATCCCGCAGCAGAGCTGGCTGACCACGACGTTCGGCAAGGGGATCTACGGCGTCCCGTTCCTTCAGGAACCCCGGGTCCTGATCGCCAACAAGAAGATCCTCGAGGCGTCCGGCGTACGGATGCCGACCGCCGAAAGGCCCTGGAGCTGGGAGGAGTTCCGTCAGATCACCGCGGAACTGACCCGGCAGATGGGGGACGGGAAGTACGGCGTCGCCTGGCCTTTGAGGGAGCCGGTGTCGGTGACCCTCAACCTCGGACTCTCCGCGGGCGGGCGGCTGTTCCACCGCGGTGACGACGGCAAGGTCACCATCGACTTCACCGACGGCGACGGCGTGGTGGCCCGAACGATCCACGACCAGATCAACAGGGACGGGAGCGCGGCCCGCAGCACGCTCGGCATGGGCGGCTCGGATACTCTCCCGGGGTTCTTCGGCGGCAAGTACGCGATGGTGCCGCTGGGTTTCTCCTACCGGCAGCAGATCGTGCAGCAGGCGCCCGAGGACTTCGAGTGGACGGTGCTGCCCGCACCGGCCGGTCCGGGCGGACCGGCTCAGGGCGTGAGCCCGCAGACCCTCTCGGTCGCCCAGGACAGTGCGCACAAGAAGGAGGCGGCGCAGTTCATCGACTTCATGCTGCAGCCCGCGAACATGGTGCGGCTGGCCCAGGGCGACTGGATGCTGCCGACCGGCACGCAGGCGCTGCGCGATCCGGCGCTGCACACGCAGAAGGACGGCTGGGCGACGGGAGCGGAGCTCGCGACCCATCTGCGTCCGGCGCCCGCCCAGTCGGTGCGCGGCTATCCGGAGTGGAAGGACAAGGTCGCCACCCCGGCGTACCAGGAGTTCTACAGCGGTGCGATCGATGTGCAGGAGCTGGAGAAGCGGCTGGTCGAGGACGGGAATCTGGTGCTGGCCCGCTATCAGCGCTGACTGCGGGCCGGCCGGCAGCGCTGCCGCTCGACCGGGTGCGGGCGAGGGGGCGTTGAACGCCGTCTTCTCCCTGACGGCCGTGCACTGCATGCGACCTATTGGGCGAGACGTCTCGTCTCGTTTATGCTGACGCCATGACGACCACCGATCGCGCCCATATCGCCATGTTCTCCATCGCCGCCCACGGGCACGTGAACCCGAGCCTCGACGTCGTACGGGAGCTCGTCGCCCGTGGGCATCGCGTCAGCTACGCGATCCCCGCCTCGTTCGCGGACCGGATCGCCGAGACCGGCGCGGAGCCGGTGGTCTACGCCTCCACCCTGCCGACGGACGATGAGCCGGAGGCCTGGGGGACCGAACTGATCGACAACATCGAGCCGTTCCTGCACGACGCCGTCCAGGTGCTGCCTCAGCTGGCCAAGGCGTTCGAGGGGGACGAGCCCGACCTTGTCATCCACGACATCACCGCGTACCCCGCGCCGGTGCTCGCCCACCGCTGGGGCGTGCCCGCCGTCTCGCTCTGGCCCAACCTCGTGCCGTGGGAGGGGTACGAGGAGGAGGTGGCCGAGCCGATGTTCGCCGAGCTCAAGGAGTCGGTGCGCGGCAAGGCGTACTACGCGCGCTTCGGGGCCTGGCTCGCGGAGAACGGTATCGACACCCACCCCGACCGGTTCGTCGGGCGCCCGCGCCGCGCCGTCGTCCTGATCCCCAAGGTGCTGCAGCCGCAGGCCGACCGGGTCGACGAGTCGGTGTACTCGTTCGTCGGGGCCTGCCAGGGCGACCGTGCCGGCCAGGGGGAGTGGGAGCGGCCGGCGGACGCCGAGAAGGTCGTGCTGGTGTCGCTCGGGTCCGCCTTCACCAAGCAGCCGGCGTTCTACCGCGAGTGCGTGAAGGCGTTCGGTGACCTGCCCGGGTGGCATGTCGTGCTGCAGATCGGCAAGTACGTCGACGCGTCCGAGCTCGGTGCGGTCCCGGCCGACGTCGAGGTCCACGACTGGGTACCCCAGCTGTCGGTCCTTCGGCAGGCGGACGCGTTCATCACCCACGCGGGCGCGGGCGGCAGCCAGGAGGGACTCGCCACGGCGACCCCGATGGTCGCGGTCCCCCAGGCCGTGGACCAGTTCGGCAACGCGGACATGCTGGTCGGCCTGGGCGTCGCACGCCGCCTGGACACGGAGTCGGCGACGGCGGACGCGCTGCGGGAGGCGGTGGTGTCACTCGTGGACGACAAGGAGGTGGCCGCGCGGCTGGCGACGATCCAGGCGGGCATGGCATCCGAAGGCGGTACGCGACGAGCGGCGGATCTGATCGAGGCGGAGCTTCCGGCCCGGTGAGGCCGCCGGGGCAAAGGCCTGCGCGGTGTTCCGGTCTCGCTCCTTCACGCCTGCCCGGCGCCCCGGAGGACCTCGTGTGCCAACCGCTGCCGGGCCTCGGCCGGTTCGGCGAGGATCGCGGTCTGCCGGAGCAGCGTGTTCGTTGCCCCCACCCGCGGGCCGACGGCGCCGAGCCGCGGTTCTGCGGAGTGCGTGAGCGCCGGGTTCCCGTTGCGCGGCCCGGCCCCGGGAACAGGAGTGTGCCCCGCCCGGCCGGGAGGGCGGGGCGGGGCACAGGTGGAGTGTCAGACGCGGACCGGCTCGCGGTGGCCGTCGTCGTCCCGGTGCGGGGCACGGCCCGCCACGGGCGCCGCCGGCTCCTCGTGGGACAGGTCCGGCAGCCAGTTCAGCCACTTCGGGAAGTACCAGTTCCGGTCTCCCAGCAGTGCCATGACGGCCGGCAGCAGCACGCCCCGGATGACCGTCGCGTCGATCAGGACCGCGGCCGCCAGGCCGATACCCATCTGCTTCATCGACTGCATCGACAGCGTGCCGAAGATCGCGAACACCGCGACCATGATGACCGCCGCGCTCGTCACCACGCCCGCCGTGGTCACCACGCCGTGCGTGATCGCCTCACGGGTCCCTCGGCCCTGCAGCTTCGCCTCGCGGATCCGCGACACCACGAACACGTGGTAGTCCATCGACAGACCGAACAGGATCACGAACAGGAACAGCGGCAGCCAGGAGATGATCGCGCCCACGCCCTCCGCGCCGATCAGGGACGCGCCCCAGCCGTGCTGGAAGACAGCCGTCAGGATGCCGTACGCCGCGCCGACCGACAGCAGGTTGAGGACGATCGAGGTGACCGCGATCGTCAGCGACCTGAACGAGAGCAGCATCAGCCCGAAGGCGAACACCACGACGAAGGCGAACACCGGCGCGACGGCCCCGGCCATCTGGTCGTTGAAGTCCATCGAACCGGCGACCTGACCCGTGATAGGCGCCTCGAGCCCGTCGACCTTGCCCAGCGTGGCCGGCCGTACCTCGTCCCGCAGCATCGTCAGGCTCTTCTCGGCCTTGTCCTGGTCGGAGCCGCCCACCAGGGGCACGTACACGAACGCGAGGTTCTCCGCGTCGTGCTTCACGACCTCGACCGGACCCTGGGACGCACCCGAACTCACCGCGCGCTCACGGAAGTCGGCGATGGCCTGCTGCACCGGCGCGGCATTGATGTCGTCCGCCTTGACGACGACCTCGGCCGGATCCGCCCCGCCGGGGAACGCCTCGTTGAGACGGTCGTACGTCGCCACGATCGGCAGTGAGTCGCCGAACTCCTGGTCCAGCGTGAAGTTCTGGGTCTTCATGCCCACCGCGGGCAGCGCTATCGCCACCAGCGCCCCGGTCGCCACGAGGAGGGAGACCAGCGGCCGCTTGAGCACACCGCCGAGGACCCGGGTCCACACGCGGCTCTCACCGCCGCCGCCGTTGCTGCCCCGCTTGATGCGGTTCAGGAACGGGATCCGGCCCTTCTCCACCCGCTCGCCCAGCAGCGAGAGCAGCGCGGGCAGCACCGTCACGGAGCCGACCATCGCGACCGCCACCACGATCAGCGAGGCGAGACCCATCGACTCGAACTCGCCGATCCCGGTGAAGAGCATGCCCGCCATCGCCACACACACCGTCACGCCGGAGACGACGATGGCCCGGCCGCTGGTCGCCGCGGCGATCAGGATCGCCGTGCGGCCGTCGCGACCCGCTGCGCGCTCCTCGCGCTCGCGCCGCAGATAGAACAGGCAGTAGTCGACGCCGACCGCCAGACCGACCAGCAGCATCACGGAGTTGGCCGAATCGCCCATCGGCATCAGATGGCTGGCCAGACCCATCAGACCCATCGTCGCCATGATGGCGGTGATGGCGAGCAGCACCGGCAGCAGCGCCGCCACCAGAGCGCCGAAGGCGATCAGCAGAATGCCGAGCGCCACCGGCACCGCCGAGTACTCGGCACGCTGGAAGTCCTTGCCGAAGGCCTCCTCGAAGGTCTTGCCCATGCTGGCGCCGCCGATCTGTTCGATCCGCAGCTCCTTGTGCTTGTCCTGGACGCCGGCGACGGCGTCGAGCACCGGCTCGATCCGCTCGGGCGCCGTGTCGGGGTCGCCGCGCACATCGAACTGCACCAGCGCGCTGAACCCGTCCCTGGAGATGGACTTGCTGTCGTACGGCGAGGTCACCGCGGACACTTCACCGGTGTCCTCGACCGCCTTCATCACCTCGTCGACGGCCTTGCGGAAGGCGGGGTCGGTCGCCTTCACCGAACCGTCCCTCGCCTGCATCAGCACCGTCTCGCCGGCCGGCTCGTCGATGCCGGCCTCCTCTGCGATCCGGGCCGCCTGGGTGGTCTCGCCCGACAGTTGGTCGCTCTCCTTGAGTTCGACCCTGCCCGCGGCCGAGCCCGCCACCATGGCAAGCAGCACGAACAGCACCCAGATCCCCACGGCGGCCCAGCGGTGCTGAGCGCTCCAGCCGCCTGCCCGCGCGGCTATGCCGCGCGGACCCCCTCCTGCTCTCCCCATGACCCGCCAGTCCCCTCATGCGTCTGCGTGCGTGTGTGTCCGCGTGTCTTCGCGTATTTGCGTCTTTGCGGGCGTGTGTGCGCGATGTCGGCGATGGACGACTGGTGCAGGTCTGCCGACGGTCCGCACGCAGAGCCCTCTATGAAGCTAGGGGCAGAATCCGGTCGTCTCGTCCTGCTGGCCGGTGACTCGAACAGTCGGGTGTCTCCTCCTTACGGACGGGGGGCATCCCCGACAAGGAGGATGGAAGCCCCTTACATCTAAAGGCGGTTGGGGGTGCAGTCCGTTGTGCGGGGACCTGGCCGGTTTCTTATTGCGAAAGGTTGTTGAGTAAGTCACAGCTGCATGAAGGTCTTGATCTGGGCGCGTCAATCGGTCAGGGTTTCGAACCAGTCCCCGCAAGATTTGCGTCCGCGGGGGCGTTCCCCCCACAAATTGATGACGAGGAGTCCCCTCTTCATGGCAACTCACAAGCGCTCGAGCAGGATCAAGCTGACCGCGGCCATCACCGCCGTCGCTGCCGCAGCCGGAGTCACGCTTCTCAACACCTCGTTCGCAGGCGCAGCGGCGCCCGCAGAGGGCAAGATCTACGGCGCCAACGCCGAAGGTTCGGTCACGGGCAGCTACATCGTGCTGCTGGACGAGAAGGCCGACAAGAAGGATCTGGCCACGGAGTACGGCGGCACGCTGAAGCGCAGCTACAGCTCTGCCGTCAACGGCTTCTCCGCGAGCGGACTTTCGGAGACCGAGGCCAAGCGTCTCGCTGCCGACCCGGCCGTCGCCAAGGTCGTCCAGAACAAGAAGTTCTCCATCAACGCCACCCAGGACAACCCGCCGTCCTGGGGTCTCGACCGGATCGACCAGGCCGACACCGCGGGTGACAGCAAGTACACCTACCCGGACGCCGCGGGCGAGGGCGTCACCGCCTACGTCATCGACACCGGTGTCCGCGTCTCCCACAAGGACTTCGAGGGCCGTGCCTCGCACGGCTTCGACGCTGTGGACAACGACGACTCCGCCGACGACGGCAACGGCCACGGCACGCATGTCGCCGGCACCATAGCCGGTGCCGCGCACGGCGTCGCCAAGAAGGCGAAGATCGTCGCCGTCCGCGTGCTCGACGACAACGGCTCCGGCACCACCGAGCAGGTCGTCGCCGGCATCGACTGGGTCACCAAGAACCACCAGGGCCCGTCGGTCGCCAACATGAGCCTCGGCGGGGGCGTCGACGAGGCCCTCGACGAGGCCGTCCGCAAGGCCATCGCGGCCGGTGTCACCTTCGGTGTCGCCGCCGGTAACGAGTCCTCGGACGCCGGCCAGGGCTCGCCGGCCCGGGTGAAGGAAGCCCTCACCGTCGCCTCCTCCACCAAGGAGGACGGACAGTCGGACTTCTCCAACTTCGGTGAGGTCGTGGACATCTACGCGCCGGGCTCGGACATCACCTCGGCCTGGAACGACAGTGACGAGGGCACCAAGACCATCTCCGGGACCTCCATGGCGACCCCGCACGTCGTCGGCGCCGCCGCGGTCTACCTGGCAGGCCACCAGGAGGCCACCCCGGAGCAGGTCGCCGAGGCCCTCACCGGGGGCGCCACACCCGACAAGATCACCAACCCGAGCGCGGGCACGCCCAACAAGCTGCTGAAGGTCGTCGAGTAACCGACTTCTCGCGGCTGCCGTGCCCTCCCCCACGGGGCATGGCAGCCGCCCTATCGTTGGCACATGACGACGAGGCATGCGGCACTGCTGCGCGGCATCAACGTGGGTGGACACAGAAAGGTCCCTATGGCCGAACTCCGCGCCCTGGTCGAGGAGTTGGGCCACACCGACGTGGCCAGTCATCTGCAGAGCGGCAATGTCGCCTTCAGTAGCGCCGGCGAGGACGAGCAGGAACTCGCCGACGGCCTGGAGCGCGCCATCGAGCAGGTATTCGGGTTCCATGTCGACACCCTGGTGCGCAACGGCTCCTACCTGAAGGCTGTCGTCGACAACTGCCCCTTCCCGGCCGCCGAGCTGGAGGCCAAGCAGCTGCATGTCACCTACCTCTCGGAGCAGGCCGACCCCGAGCGGCTGGCCTCGGTCGACCCCGCCGCCTTCCTGCCGGAGGAGTTCCGGCCGGGAGACCGGGCGCTGTATCTGTACGCGCCGGACGGCCTCGGCCGCTCCAAGCTCGCGGATGCCCTCAGCAGGCCCAGCCTGTTCAAGGGCGTCGTCGCCACCACCCGCAACTGGAACACCGTCGTCAGACTGGCGGAGATGACCCGTGACTGATCCCTTGTCCACGGACGCCGTCAGTGCCGCGATGGAGGCGGAGTTCCGCCTGCTCGATCCGACGGTGCGCTCCTCGGCCGAGCAGCTGGCGGAACTGCTGCACCCGGACTTCCTGGAGGTCGGCACCTCGGGTCAGCTGTGGGACCGGGAGTCGGTCATCGCCGCGCTCACCGCACGGAGCGCGCCCGCGCCGCGGACGATCACGACATCACGGATGAGCGGCGTACAGCTCGCCCCCGATGTCGTCCATCTGACCTTCGACACCGAGTCGGGGGCGCAGCACGCGCACCGCAGCTCGCTGTGGCGGCTGACCGGGAGCACCTGGCTGCTCTACTTCCATCAGGGCACGCGCTTCGGCGACGAGGGCCCGATCGCCACGCACGACAACCACGGGCTCGCTGACGGGTAGGGCGGCCTCAGCGAGCACAAGTGGCCCACTGAACCAGTACTCATGTGGCCCGAGGTGATGTGACACTTCCGGCCTAGGGTCGCCGTATGACCGCACTCGGGCCTTCTGCCACCGTCGACTTCTACTTCGACCCCGCCTGTCCCTTCGCATGGATCACCTCGCGCTGGATCCTCGAGGTCGAGCAGGCGCGCGGCCTCGATCTGCGCTTCCGTGTGATGAGCCTGTATCTGCACAACGTCGGCAATGAACTGCCCGACTGGTACCGCGAGTTGGTCGACCGCTCGATCGGACCTGTACGGGTGGCGGCTGCGGCGGCGCAGCAGCACGGCGAGCACGTGCTGCGCGATCTCTACACCGCGCTCGGCACCCGGATCCACCGTGACAAGAACACGGACTTCGACGAGGTCGTCGCCCAGTCCCTGGCCGAGGTCGGCCTGCCCGCCGCCCTCGCCGCTGCGGCGCACGACGATGCCTATGACGAGGCGGTGCGCCGCAGCCACGACGCGGGCAAGGACCCGGCCGCCGGCGGCTATGTGGGCACGCCGACCATCCACCTCGACGGGGCGGTCTGGTTCGGCCCCGTACTCAACTCGATCCCGCGCGGCCAGGAGGCCGTACGGCTCTTCGACAGCTTCCGCGTCCTGGCAGGCCATCCCGACCTGTTCGAGCTCAAGCGCACCCGCACCGGCAGTCTGACCTTCGACTGACGCGCGAGGAGCTATCGCGCCGGCTCCTGTCGCGTTTGTTCAAGAACGCGGTCCGTGCCCGGGCATAGCGTCCCGGGCATGGACAAGGACACCGTGTACCCCCATCTGACCGAGTGCGCCGCCGAGGCCGCCCGTATCGCCCAGGGTGTCGCAGCCGGGCAGCTTCCCGCGCCGACACCCTGCACGGACTGGGACGTCCGAGGCCTCGCCAACCACCTCGTCCTCTACACCTCCCACGGACTGGAACACCGCGCCCTGCGCAAGCCACTGCCCGATGCGCTCGCGTCCCGTGACTTCACCGCCGACACCGACTGGGCCGCCCGGTACGCGGCTCAGCTGGACCGGGCCCTCACCGCCTGGTCCGATCCGGCGGTCTGGGAGGGAGAGGTGGATCTCGGTTTCACGACGATGCCCGCGGCGGAGATCGCCTCCCTCATCACCAAGGAACTCGCGGTCCACGGCTGGGACCTCGCCCGCGCCACCGGCCAGGAGCACCGAATCTCCGACGGTGCGGGCGCGCTGGTCCTCGCCGTCGTCGAGCAGCACGCCGACGTCTACCGCCAGTACGACGGCTTCGCCACGCCCGTCCCCGCCCCGGACTCGGCCCCGGCCTTCCGGCGCGCACTGGCCGCCACGGGACGTGACCCGGGCTGGACCGCCCGGACAGGGCCTGGCGTGCCGGGAATTCAGTTGCCTCGCGTCGCCCCGAGCTGACTGGATTCTCCTCATGACAGCCATTCAGGGCACATACGATGATCTGTTCACTGCCGTGCCCAGCGCGCTGGCGGCACTGCTGGACGAGGGAGACGCCGGTGGCTCGGTGGCCGTCTTCGTGGACGGCCGGCCGGTGGTGGACGTCTGGGGCGGATTCACCGACGCCGACCGTACGATGCCGTGGCAGCGCGACACGATCGTCAACGTCTGGTCCGTCACCAAGACGATGACCGCGCTGTGCGCGCTGGTTCTCGCCGACCGTGGCGAACTCGACCTGGCCGCGCCGGTCGCCCGGTACTGGCCGGAGTTCGCCGCGGCGGGCAAAGAGAAGGTGCTGGTACGCCACCTGCTCGCGCACACGGCCGGCCTGCCCGACTGGGACGGGCCGGTGGCAGAGCTGTACGACTGGACGTCCGCCACGGCACGACTGGCAGCGCAGGCTCCGCAATGGGAGCCGGGCAGCGAGGCCGGATACCACTCGCTCACCCAGGGATTCCTCGTGGGCGAGGTCGTACGCCGCATCACCGGCCGGACCCTGGGCGCGTTCTTCGCCGACGAGGTTGCCGGCCCGCTGGGCGCGGACTTCCACATCGGCCTGCCCGCCGAGCACGACCACCGGGTGGCGCTCACGATCCCGCCACAGTCCCGGGACGACGGCTACGCCGCGAGTGCCCCCGGCGGCGGCGCGGCTCCCGCCGCCGGGACCCCGATTCGGGTCCACGACGGGAACAGCGTGGCCTGGCGCCGTGCGCAGATCCCTGCGGCGAACGGGCTCGGCAACGCCCGCTCGGTCGCCCTCGTCCAGTCCGTGATGGCCTGCGGAGGATCGGTGCGGGGAGCGCGGCTGCTGTCGCAGGCGGGTTGTGACCGTGCCCGGGAGGAGCAGTTCCACGGCGATGACCGCGTCCTGGGCATGCCGATGCGCTGGGGTCTGGGCTACGGACTCTTCGGCAACACCTACGGGTGGGGCGGTTGGGGCGGCTCACTGGTCATGATCGATCCGGACGCCCGTATGGCAGTGGCGTACGTGACACATCAGATGCGCGAACCGGCGGACGACAATCGGGGCCTGGAGATCGTCACGGCCGCGTATGACGGGCTCACGGGTCTGCGCGCCTGATCCCACGGGTCACATGGCAGCACAGGCTCGCCGGCACAGGTGCTTCCGGTCAGGCGCTGACCGAGAGCGCCCGCCGGCCCTGCCGTGTCCGCGCCGCCTCGTCGAACCGCGCGACCAGCAGCCGCGCCAGCTCGGGGGAGGGACCCAGCACATCCGCCAGCGCATCGGCGCCCGCCTCGTGCGCGCCGGCCGCGATGCGGTCGGGAAGGCGGCCCGGGGCGATCACGTACGGGGCGACCGCCACGCGGTGCACGCCCGTGGCGCGCAGCTCTCGTACGGCGTCCTCGGTACGGGGAAGAGATGCGGAGGCGAACGCAGGCCGCACGGCGCACCAACCGGTGTGCCGCAGCTCCCGCGCCATTTCAGCGATCACTGCGATCGCCTCCGGGTCGGTGGAACCCGCCGCCGCCAGGACCAGGCCGGTGGAGCCCCGGTCGGCAGGGGTGAGGCCCGCCTCGTACAGCCGGCGCTCCACCGCGCCCAGCAGCAGGGGGGACGGGCCCAGTACCTCGGCCTGGCGGATGCGCAGGCGGGGGTGCCTGGCCCGTGCGGAGTCGAGGACGGACGGGATGTCGGCCTTGGCGTGAAAGGCCCGTGTCAGCAGCAGCGGCAGTGCCACCACGTCCTGTACGCCGTCGTTCGCCATCCGCTCCAGGACCTGCGGCACGGAGGGCGCGTTGAAGTCGAGGAACGCCGTCGATACGCGCAGCCCCGGCCGCAGCGACCGCACATGCCGGGTGAGGGCGTGGACGGTCGCCGCGTGCCGCGGATCGCGGCTGCCGTGGGCGATGACGAGGAGGACGGGGCCGTGCATGGTGGAACTCAGCTCTTGACGAGGAGGCCGCGGCTGCGCAGGACGCGGCGTTCCAGGGGCGAGAAGAACAGGAGGTCGATGCCGATGCCGACGATCAGGATCAGGATGATCGTGGCGAGCACACCCGACATGTCGCTGTAGGTACGGAAGTTCTCCATCAGCTGGCCGAGACCCGTCCCGAGGTCGGGCGAGTTGGCGATCAGTTCGGCCGCCATCAGCGAGCGCCAGGAGAATGCCCAGCCCTGCTTGAGTCCGGCCAGATAGCCGGGCAGCGCGGCAGGCAGCAGGACATGCCGGATGCCGTTGATCCCGGTTGCGCCGATGGTGCGGCCCGCCCGCAGATAGAGCGGCGGGATCTGGTCGACGCCCGCCACCAGGCCGTTGGCGATGGACGGTACGGCTCCGAGCAGGACCACGGCGTAGATCGTCGCGTCCGTCAGCCCGAACCAGATGATCGCGGCCGGGACCCACGCCACCGACGGCAGGGACTGCAGACCCGACAGGATCGGGCCGATCGCCGCCCGCACCGGCCTGACCCGGGCGACCAGCAGACCGAGTGGCGTACCGATGGCGACGGAGACGGCGAAGCCGAGGGCGCCGCGCGAGAGGCTGGTCCAGATGTAGCCGAGGAGGGTGCCGTCGAGCCACATCTGCGAAATGGAGTGCCAGACATCCACCGGCCCGGGCAGGACGTAGTCCGGCTTGAGGTCGGAGGCGGCGGCGAACTGCCAGACCGTGATGACCAGGACGACCGCGATCAGCGGCGGAACGATCTTGGAGAGCAGGATGCTGCCGACGGACACCCGTTCGGCAGCCGGTGCCGTGTCGAGCGCGTCCAGGCCGGCTTCGAGCCCGGCCAGATCATGCTTCGCGGTGGTGTCAGTGCTGGCCATGGCGGCGGATCTCCCCACGCAACTGTTCAGTGATCTCGACGGAGAGCTCCGCCACCGCGGAGTCCTCGATCCGGCGCGGCTGCGGGATGTCGATCTGCCACTCGCGGGCGATGCGCCCCGGCCGCGACGACAGGAGCACGACGCGCTCCGCGAGGCGGACGGCCTCACGGACGTTGTGGGTGACGAAGAGGACCGAGATGCTGGTCTCGGACCAGATGCGCGTCAGCTCCTCGTGCAGCACATCGCGCGTGATGGCGTCGAGCGCGGCGAACGGCTCGTCCATCAGCAGGAGCTGGCTGTCCTGGGCGAGCGCGCGGGCGAGCGCGACACGCTGTCGCATACCGCCCGAGAGCTCGTGCACCCGCTTGCCGTACGCGCCCCGCAGCCGTACGAGTTCGAGCAGCCGCTCCGCCTCGTCGCGCCGGTCCGACTTGGCCATGCCCCGCATCTTCAGGGCGAGTTCGATGTTCTTGCCCGCGGTGAGCCAGGGGAAGAGCGCATGCTCCTGGAACATCAGCGCCGGACGCCCGCCGGGTACCTCGATGGCCCCGGCGGACGGCAGGTCGAGCCCTGCGACCAGATTGAGCAGCGTGGACTTCCCGCAGCCGGAAGCCCCCAGGAGGGTCACGAACTCACCGGGACCGACGTCGATGCTGACATCGTCCAGCACCAACTGCTGGGCGCCGGCCCGGCCGAACGACTTCGACACATGGTCGAGACGTGCGGCGTACGGCACCGTGTCGGCGACCGCTGTGGCCTGCTTGACGAGAGTGGTTGCCATGAGTCTCACCTCCTGAGGGCGTTACGGCGATGGCTGCGGTTACTTGACGCCGAGGCCGGCGTCGGCGACGGTGGGCTGTCCCTCTGCCTTCAGCACCTTGTTGAGCAGCGTCAGGTCGTAGATGCCCTCGAGCAGCGGGTCCTCGAGCAGACCGGCCTTGACCGCGTGATCGGCCTCGTCGCGCAGCGTCGAGGCGAGCGGGTCGTTGATGATCTCGACGTTCTTGAACGCCGGGTCGAGCACCTCGGCGGGCAGCTCCTTGCCGGAGTCCGCCTTCAGCCTGCTGTTGACCGAGGCCTTGGCCTTGTCGGGGTTGGCGGCGATCCACGCGTTGGTCTTCACCGAACCGCGCAGCACGGCCTCGACGACATCCGGGTGCTCCTTGAGGAACTTCTGGGAGACGATCACGTTCGTGATGACGAACTTGCCGTCCTTCCACAGCGTCTTCTCGTCGAGCAGCACCTTGCCGCCGCCCGCGACCAGCTTGGACGCGGTGGGCTCGGGCACCCAGGCGCCGTCCAGCGCGCCGGACTCGAAGGAGGCGGGGATCTCCTTGTTGTCCTGGCGGACGACCGTGACATCGCCCTTGCCGGTGTTGGCGTCGACCTTCAGGCCCTTCTCCGACAGGTAGTTGAGCAGCGCCACGTCCTGGGTGTTGCCGAGCTGCGGGGTGGCGATGCGCTTGCCCTTGAGGTCGTCCAGGGACTTGATCTTCTCGGAGTTGACGACCAGCGAGACACCGCCGGAGGCCGAACCGGAGATGATGCGCAGGTTCTGGCCGTCCGACTTCGTGAAGCCGTTGATCGAGGGGGAGGGGCCGATCCAGCCGATGTCGATGGCGCCGGCGTTGAGGGCCTCGATCTCGGACGGACCTGCGTTGAAGACCTGCGGCTTGATCTCGGTGCCGCCGAGCTCCTTCTGGATCAGGCCTTCCTGGAGGCCGACCAGGGCCGTGGCGTGGGTGACGTTGGCGAAGTAACCGATCTTCACCTCGTCGAGGCCGCCGATCTTCTCACCCTTGGCGGCGGGGGCGACCTTGTCGTTGTCCTTGGCCTCGGAGCCGTAGCCGCAGGCGGTGAGCGCCACGGCCAGCAGGGGCAGGGCGGCTGCTGCGGCGAGGCTGCGGCGCAGGGTGGTACGGGTGGCAGGCACGGGAGGCTTTCCTCTCGTTGGCCCGGCGGTCACGCTCTTACGGCGTGGCCGGGAAGTCGGCGTGTTTTCGGCGGTGCGGGGTGCGGGGGGTGTGGGCGCGCAGGCAGTGCGCGTACGTCATCGCGCACATCGCGCCACTCCGCCCGTGCCCGCGCCGAGGGCGCCGCTGCCGACGCGGCCGCCCTCCTTGGCGAAGGTCGAGTAGATGTCGCTCATCATCAGAAGTCCCAGGCTGCGTCGTCGTCGGCGGACTGTTCGGCCGGTGCGGCCTTGGCGGTGGCGAACGCGTCGCCCGCCATGCCGGCTGCGAGGGTCGTGCCGTCCGCGGGGTCGATCAGCAGGAAGGATCCGGTACGGCGGGAGTGCGCGTACGAGTCCAGCGCGAGGGGCTCTGCGGTGCGGACCTTCACACGGCCGATGTCGTTGGCGACCAGCTGCCCGGGGGCCGGGTGCTGGGACAGATCGTCCAGGGTGAGCTTGGACGGGATCTCCTTCACGATCGCCTTGACCGTGCGGGTGGTGTGCTTGAGCAGCACCCGCTGGCCCACCGTGAGCGGCTGGTCGGCGACATGGCAGACCGTTGCTTCGACGTCCTGCGATGTCGCGGGGGCGTCATCGCTCGGGACGACGAGGTCGCCGCGGGAGATGTCGATGTCGTCCTCCAGCAGGAGGGTGACCGACTGCGGGGTCCAGGCGACATCGACCGGCGTGCCGAGCAGGTCGATCCCGGCGATCTTCGACGTACGGCCGGACGGCAGCACCGTCACGCTCTCGCCGACGCGGAAGGTGCCGGCCGCGATCTGGCCCGCATAGCCGCGGTAGTCGGGGTGCTCGGCGGTCTGCGGGCGGATCACGTACTGCACCGGGAAACGGGCGTGGCAGCTCGTCAGATCGTGGCTGACCGGCACGGTCTCCAGGTGCTCGAGCACCGTCGGGCCGCCGTACCAGTCCATGTGGGCGGAAGGGTCCACGACGTTGTCACCGACGAGCGCGGAGATCGGGATCGCGGTGATCTCCGGGACGCCGAGCTCGCTCGCGTACGCGGTGAACTCCTCGGCGATCTTGGCGAAGACCGGCTCGGCGTAGTCGACGAGGTCCATCTTGTTCACCGCGAGCACCACGTGCGGGACGCGCAGCAGCGCGGCGATCGCGGCATGGCGGCGGGTCTGCTCGACCACGCCGTTGCGCGCGTCGACCAGGACCACGGTGAGCTCGGCGGTGGAGGCGCCGGTGACCATGTTCCGCGTGTACTGCACATGCCCGGGGGTGTCGGCCAGGATGAACCGGCGCCGCGGGGTGGCGAAGTAGCGGTAGGCGACATCGATGGTGATGCCCTGCTCCCGCTCCGCCCGCAGACCGTCGGTCAGCAGCGCCAGGTCCGGAGCCTCCTGGCCACGGCTGCGCGAGGCGTGCTCGACGGCCTCCAGCTGATCGGCGAGCACCGACTTGGAGTCGTGCAGCAGTCGGCCGACGAGCGTGGACTTGCCGTCGTCGACGGAGCCCGCGGTGGCGAAGCGCAGCAGCGTGGTCGCCGACAGCTGGGCGGTGAGCTGCTCGGTGGTGCTGGTCATGGTTAGAAGTACCCTTCGCGCTTGCGGTCTTCCATCGCGGCCTCGGACAGCTTGTCGTCGGCGCGGGTCGCGCCCCGCTCGGTGAGCCGGGAGGCGGCGATCTCGGCGATCACGGCGTCCAGCGTGGTGGCCTCGGAGTCCACCGCGCCGGTGCAGGACATGTCGCCGACCGTGCGGTAGCGGATCAGCCGCTTCTCGACCGGCTCGGTGTCCTTGGGGCCGCCCCACTCGCCTGCGGTCAGCCACATGCCACTGCGGGCGAACACCTCGCGCTCGTGCGCGAAGTAGATCTCCGGAAGCTCGATCTGCTCGCGCTGGATGTACTGCCACACGTCCAGCTCGGTCCAGTTGGACAGCGGGAAGACGCGGACGTGCTCCCCGGGCGCGTGGCGGCCGTTGTAGAGCTGCCACAGCTCGGGGCGCTGGCGGCGCGGGTCCCACTGCGAGAACTCGTCGCGCAGCGAGAACACCCGCTCCTTGGCGCGCGCCTTCTCCTCGTCGCGGCGGCCTCCGCCGAACACCGCGTCGAAGCGGTGCTGCTGGATGGCCTCGGTCAGCGGCACGGTCTGCAGCGGATTGCGGGTGCCGTCGGGGCGCTCGCGCAGCTTGCCCGCGTCGATGTACTCCTGCACGGAGGCGACGTGCAGCCGCAGCCCGTGCTCGGCGACGGTGCGGTCGCGGTACTCGATGACCTCGGGGAAGTTGTGCCCGGTGTCCACATGCAGCAGCGAGAAGGGGATCGCGGCGGGCGCGAAGGCCTTCAGCGCCAGGTGCAGCATGACGATCGAGTCCTTGCCGCCCGAGAACAGGATCACCGGCCGCTCGAACTCACCCGCCACCTCACGGAAGATGTGCACCGCCTCGGACTCCAGGGCGTCCAGGTGGGTCAGCGCGTACGGGCTGTCGCTGGTCTCGGTCACGACATTGACACTCGTGGTCATGCCAGGCCCCTCTCGGTCAGCAGCGCGTGCAGCGCCGCAGCGGACTCCTGCACGGTCTGGGTGTGGGACTCGATCCGCAGGTCCGGGGCCTTCGGCTCCTCGTACGGGTCGTCCACACCCGTCAGCCCGCTGAGCTCGCCCGCCGCCTGCTTGGCGTACAGCCCCTTCACATCGCGCACGGAGCACACCTCGACCGGAGTCGCCACATGCACCTCGAGATACGGGGTGGCTTCCTGCTGGTGGCGCCCACGCACGGCTTCGCGGCTGTCGGCGAACGGCGCGATGACCGGGACCAGGACCTTCACACCGTTCGAGGCGAGCAGCTCGGCGACGAAACCGATGCGCTGGACGTTGGTGTGCCGGTCGTCGCGGCTGAAGCCGAGGCCCGCCGAGAGGAACTCGCGGATCTCGTCGCCGTCGAGGACCTCGACGCGGTGCCCCTCCTCGCTCAGCCGGCCCGCCAGCTCGTACGCGATGGTGGTCTTACCGGCGCTCGGCAGCCCGGTGAGCCAGATGGTGGCCCCTGTCACGTGCTTCTCCAAAGAACTCTGATCGGTCGTCATCAGCCGTGCAGCCCGCATTCGGTCTTGCCGCGGCCCGCCCAGCGGCCGGCGCGGGCGTCCTCGCCCTCCAGCACCCGGCGGGTGCACGGGGCACAGCCGACGGAGGCGTAGCCGTCCATGAGCAGGGGATTCGTCAGGACACCGTGCTCGGCGACGTACGCGTCCACGTCGTCCTGCGTCCAGCGGGCGATCGGCGAGACCTTGACCTTCTGCCGCTTCTCGTCCCAGCCGACGACCGGGGTGTTCGCCCGGGTCGGGGACTCGTCGCGGCGCAGGCCCGTCGCCCACGCGTCGTACGCGGCCAGTCCGTCTTCGAGAGGCTTGACCTTGCGCAGCGCGCAGCACAGGTCGGGGTCGCGGTCGTGCAGCTTCGGGCCGTACTGCGCGTCCTGCTCGGCGACCGTCTGACGGGGCGTGAGGGTGATGACATTGACGTCCATCACCGCGTCCACCGCGTCGCGGGTGCCGATGGTCTCCTCGAAGTGGTAGCCGGTGTCCAGGAACACGACGTCCACGCCGGGGAAGGCACGCGAGGCGAGATGGGCGACGACCGCGTCCTCCATCGATGAGGTGACGCAGAAGCGCGGGCCGAACGTCTCGGCGGCCCACGTGAGGATCTCGAGGGGTGATGCCTCCTCGAGATCCCGGCCCGCGGCCTCGGCGAGCGTCCGCAGTTCCGCCGCGGTGCGCGCCTGAGTGGTCGTCATGATGATTCCTCCCCGCCGTGGTTGCTCTGCACGCCCCGGGACAGGAGCCCGAGGAACGACAGGCGGAACGCCCGGTTGCAGGAGGCGCATTCCCATGCGCCGTGACCCGCCTCGGAAGGGCGCAGGTCCTCGTCCCCGCAGTAAGGGCAGTAGAACGGCGCAGCTCGCTCGCTCACAGCGCCTCCCCGGTCCGGGCATTGTGCAGTCCCGGTATGTGACCCTCTGTCATGAGCCCCTGATGGCCCGCGTCGGTCATGACAGGGCCTCCTCGCTCGCGCGAGCGGCCCACGTCGCGAAGCGCTCGCCGTCCTCGCGCTCCGCCTGGAAGCGGCCCAGCACGCGCTCGACGTAGTCCGGCAGCTCGTCCGAGGTGACCTTCAGGCCACGGACCTTGCGGCCGAAGCCGGACTCCAGGCCCAGTGCGCCGCCCAGGTGCACCTGGTAGCCCTCGACCTGGTTGCCGTCGTCGTCCAGGACCAGCTGGCCCTTGAGACCGATGTCCGCCACCTGGATACGGGCGCAGGCGTTGGGGCATCCGTTGATGTTGATGGTGATCGGCTGGTCGAACTCGGGCATCCGGCGCTCGAGCTCGTCGATCAGGGACGCGCCTCGCGCCTTGGTCTCGACGATGGCCAGCTTGCAGAACTCGATGCCGGTGCAGGCCATCGTGCCGCGCCGGAACGGCGAGGGGGTGACCCGCAGATCGAGCGCCTCAAGGCCGGCGACCAGCGACTCGACCTGGTCCTCGGTCACATCGAGCACGATCATCTTCTGCTCGACGGTGGTGCGCAGCCGGCCCGAGCCGTGCGCTTCGGCCACCTCGGCGATCTTGGTGAGGGTGGCACCGTCCACCCGGCCGACGCGCGGCGCGAAGCCGACGTAGAACCGTCCGTCCTGCTGCCGGTGCACACCGACGTGGTCGCGCCACTGGGACACCGGCTGCTCGGGGGCGGGGCCGTCGATCAGCTTGCGGTTCAGGTACTCGTCCTCCAGCACCTGACGGAACTTCTCGGCGCCCCAGTCGGCGACCAGGAACTTCAGACGGGCGCGTGTGCGCAGACGGCGGTAGCCGTAGTCACGGAAGATCGAGATGACGCCTTCCCATGCGTCCGGGACCTCGTCCAGCGGCACCCAGGCACCGAGCCGCACCCCGAGCTTGGGGTTGGTGGACAGGCCACCGCCGACCCAGAGGTCGAAGCCGGGGCCGTGCTCGGGGTGGTTCACACCGACGAACGCGACGTCGTTGATCTCGTGGGCCACGTCCAGCAGCGGGGAGCCGGAGATCGCGGTCTTGAACTTGCGGGGCAGGTTGGAGAAGGCCTTGTTGCCGATGAACCGGCGGTGGATCTCCTCGATCGCCGGGGTGCCGTCGATGATCTCGTCCTCGGCGATGCCCGCGACCGGCGAGCCGAGGATGACACGGGGCGTGTCACCGCATGCCTCGGTCGTCGACAGGCCCACGGCCTCGAGCCGGCGCCAGATCTCCGGGACGTCCTCGATGCGGATCCAGTGGTACTGGACGTTCTGCCGGTCGGTGAGGTCGGCCGTGCCGCGGGCGAACTCCTCGGAGATTTCGCCGATCACCCTCAGCTGCTCGGCGGTCAGCCGGCCGCCGTCGATGCGCACTCGCAGCATGAAGTACTTGTCGTCCAGCTCCTCCGGCTCCAGGATCGCGGTCTTGCCGCCGTCGATCCCGGGCTTGCGCTGGGTGTACAGGCCCCACCAGCGCATCCGTCCGCGCAGGTCGGCACCGTCGATGGAGTCGAAACCGCGGTGGGCGTAGATCGTCTCAATGCGTGTCCGCACATTGAGACCGTCATCGTCCTTCTTGGTCTGCTCGTTGGCATTGAGCGGCGTCATGTGGCCAACGGCCCACTGACCCTCGCCACGGTGGCGTCCGGCCTTGCGGCGGGGCGTGGCGGAGGCGGGCTTTTCGGGGGTGGCGGCCATGGCGAAATGTCCTTCGAGACTGCAGGAGGGCGGCTCTGATCTGCACACTCGTGCGCAGGGCGCGACGATGCGCAGGGCGGGGCAGAAATCAGGAGAAGTGCGGCGGTGCTGGGCTGTCAGCAGGCCGGACAGATGGCGCTGGACATGCGGCCGAGGTCGACGTGCCGCCGACTCACCAAGGCAATTCCAGTTCCAGACATGACGGAAGCGTGTCACGGGACTTTGGACCCAGTCCAGCTTCGTCCATCATGTGGACAGAGATGTCCCGTATCGCGAGACGATGTGTCCCGGGTCACGCACCTTGATCGGGGGCGGCCCGGGACAAGGCCGGATCGTGGTCAGACTCCGGCACCCGGCCAGGGGCCAGGTGCCGCCGTCTCCGGCTCTTCCTCGGCCTTCGTGTCGAAGAGCGTGAAGCCACGGCGCAGATAGTTGTCCATGGCGTGCGGGCCGTCCTTGGAGCAGGTGTGCAGCCACACCCGCTTGGTCGGCGGCAGCTCGGGCCACCGCTCAGCCAGGTCCCACGCGCGCGCCGTCGCATACGACAGCAGGTGTCCGCCGATCCGGCGGCCGCGGAACGCCGGGATCAGCCCGAAGTAGACGATCTCCACCGACCCGCCGTCCTGCGCCTGAAGCTCCACATAGCCGGCCGGGGTCCCCTTCTCGTAGGCCACCCAGGTCTCCACGCCCGGCCGCCCGAGCGACTTCTGCCACTCGGCGTACGTCATGGCGAGCCGGTCGGTCCAGTGGATGTCGCCGCCCACGGCCGAGTACAGAAAGCGGCTGAACTCCGGCGAGGGGACCTCGGCCCGCACGATCCGGACATCGTCCCCGGGCTCGGCCGCAGGGCGCAGATCCGCGGGCGAGGTCTGCTCCAGGGACCAGGTCGTCACAGTGATGCTCATACCAGCCAGGGAATCACGCCCGCTTCAGAAGACGGAGTCCAGGTCCGCCCTGCCGGACCGCCGGTGCCCCGGACCGGTCCCTCCGGGCGCTGCCTCCACCGCTCAGGACGGACCCGCCGGGCTGCCGGTGGCCCAGGCCCGGGCACGCCGGGCGGCCCGCTGCACCGCCCAGGTCCACCCCGCCGGGCTGCCGGTGTGCCTCAGACCCGGCCCCGCCGGGCCCCTCGCACCGCCGGAGCCGTCGAGTGCGGCAGCAGATCGCCCGGATGCTCCGGGCCGATCAGCTCCACGTCGACCTCCTCGGCGAAGCGGTAGGGCCGGTGCGCCAGGATCTGCGCCAGATGGCGGCGGAGCCGCGACATCTCCGCCCGTACGGTCACCGTGCGCGTCGGATCCTCGAAGATGTCCTGCGCCAGCTGGGCCGCCGTCCGCCCGTCCCGGTGCCGCGCCAGCAGATACAGCAGCTCGGCATGGCGTGGACTCAGCTCGTGCGCCCAGCTGCCCGAGGTCCCGTGGACCGTCACGGACGGCTGCCGGGGCCGGCTCAGATCCAGCACCACCCGCCCCGCCGCGACCGGCTCGGCATGCTCCTCGTCCGCCCGTACCAGCCAGCCGCCGGGCAGCGGCTCGACCGTGCACATCCCGAGCGAGGGCAGCCACAACCGCCCGGCCCGTACCGCCTTCGGCAGCCGTCCCGAGGGCGCCGTCCCGATCACTGCGGCCGGCCAGCCGTTCACGTCCACGGCCAGCGCCCGCCCGGTCAGCCGTGCCAGCAGCGGCGCGGCGACCGTGCGTAACCGGTCCAGCGAGGCGAAGTGGCGGTTGCGCAGCTCGGCTTCCGCGAGCCGGGCGATCGAGGTCACCAGTGTGAGCGTGGCGGGATGCATCGTGGACAGCGGCCCGCTGATGTCGACGACCCCGATCAGCCTGCCGTCCCGGGGGTCGGTGATCGGGGCGCCCGCACACGTCCAGGTGTGGTGGCTGGAGACGAAGTGCTCGGCGGAGTGCACCTGGACCGGCCGCCGGGTCACCAGCGGGGTGCCGACGCCGTTCGTCCCGACCAGCCCCTCGTTCCAGTCCGCGCCCAGGACGAAGCCGTGCGAGTCGCCCTTGCGCAGCACCGCAGCGCTGCCCTCGCGCCACAGCAGCCGCCCCTCGGTGTCCGCCACCACCATGATGTGCTGGGCCGCCTCGGCGATGGACACCAGGCTCTCGCGCAGCACCGGAAGCACTTCCACCAGCGGCGAGGTGAGCCGGCGCCGCTCGATCTCCTCCAGCGGCAGCACCCCGGCCCGCTGGTCCCGGTCGGGGTCCAGGCCGTTGCGCAGCATCCGCTCCCAGGACTCGCTGATGTCCGCCCGCGGCCCGACCGCCGGTCTGCGGCCCGACAGGGCTGCATCCCGCACGCCCTTCAGCAGCCGGGTGGCCTCGACGGTGTCCATGGCGGCGAGCCTGGACAGGTCGAGGGATGAGTTCTGCACCGGGTCCTCCTCGGCGACGCCAGCGGCCGGATGCGGGGGCGGCCAGCCCATCGTCCCCTGCGGGCCGCCGACGCGCTGGGATATGCCCCACAAAGATGCAACCCTTTGCAACCCTCGCGAACGGGCGTGCGGGTGTACGAAGGTGACGGAACACCGGTTCGCCGGAGTGCCGTGCGCCGCACTGCGGTGCGCATGGCAGCGTGCGGGGTGGTGCCGTGTCGGCGCAGCACCACCCCGCACGGTCGTCAGCGGCGCGATCGGTCCGTCATACGACGGCGCGCGCCCGCTCGACGACCGGCACCAGATCGAGCGGGTGGGGCAGCGTGCCGAACGCCGCTCCCCAGTCACCGCCCAGCCGCGACGCACAGAACGCGTCGGCGACCTCGGGCGGCGCCCAGCGCACCAGCAGCGAGCCCTGCAGCACCACCGCCATACGCTCCACCACCCGGCGTGCCCGTGCCTCGATGCCGTTCAGATCGGCCAGTTCGGTCAGCAGCGCCTTGATCGCCCTGTCCAGCCGGTGATCGGCGCCGCGCGCCCGGCCGACCTCGGTCAGATACGCGTTCAGCGCGGCCGGCTCCCTTTGCAGCGCACGCAGCACATCCAGTGCCTGCACATTGCCCGAGCCCTCCCAGATCGAGTTCAGCGGCGCCTCCCGCAGCAGGCGCGGCATGCCCGACTCCTCGACGTAGCCGTTGCCGCCCAGGCACTCCAGCGCCTCGGTGACCACCGGTGTGCACTGCTTGGTCACCCAGTACTTGGCCGCCGGCACCGCGATCCGCAGGAACGCCTGCTCCTGCTCGGTGCCCGCGTCGTACGCGGCCGCGAGCCGCAGCGCCAGCGTCGTCGCCGCCTCCGACTCCAGCGCCAGATCGGCCAGCACGTTGCGCATCAACGGTTTGTCGATGAGCAGCCCGTCGAACGCGCTGCGGTAGGCGGCATGGTGGACCGCCTGCGCCACCGCCTGCCGCATCAGCGCCGCCGACCCGGTGACACAGTCCAGCCGCGTCGCCGCCACCATCTCGATGATGGTGCGCACCCCGCGACCCTCCTCACCGACCCGGCGCGCCCACGTGCCGTCGAACTCCACCTCGCCCGATGCATTGGAGCGGTTGCCCAGCTTCTCCTTCAGACGCTGGATGCGGAACACGTTCCGCTCCCCGTCCGGCATCACCCGCGGCACCAGGAAGCAGGTCAGACCTTCTGCCGCCTGGGCGAGCACGAGGAAGCCGTCGGACATCGGGGCGGAACAGAACCACTTGTGGCCCGTGAGGACATATTCGCCCTCCACGGCCAGCGGCTCGGCCCTGGTCGTATTGGCGCGCACGTCGCTGCCGCCCTGCTTCTCGGTCATCCCCATCCCGAACAGGGCGCCGGTCTTCAGGGCAGGGGGCCGCAGTGCGGGGTCGTAGACATGCGAGGTCAGCCGGGGCTCCCACTCGGCTGCCAGGTCCGGATCGGTGCGCAGCGCCGGTACCGCGGCGTGGGTCATCGACAGAGGGCAGCCGTGCCCGGCCTCCGTCTGCGACCACACCAGGAATCCGGCGGTGCGCCGGACATGCCCGCCGGGCCTGCCCCAGGCGTTCACCAGTCCCGAGGTGACCGCCTTGCCCAGCAGCCGGTGCCAGGCGGGATGGAATTCCACCTCGTCGACACGGTTTCCATAACGGTCGTGGGTGCGCAGTTTCGGGGGATGGTCGTTGGCCTGCACCCCCCAGGTCTGCGCCTGAGCGGAGCCGGCGGATCGGCCGAGGTCCGAGAGTTCCTCCCGTACCTCCTGGAGAAGTCCGGGTGCCACATGCCGCTCGACCGCCTCCAGCAGCGCCCGGTCGGCCGTGAAGACGTCGTACCCCACCAGGGGCGGGGGCTGGTTGGTCACTGTGTGGGTGGTGCCTGCCATGCCGATACGGTAAGGAGGTGCAGGCAGCAAACGAAACACCCGACCGGCCGACGGGCCGGCTCCACCGGGCCCGGGTCCTCTACCGCAACGTCTCGAAGCGGAAGATGGCATGGCTGCTGCTCAAGGACACCGTCAATTCGTGCATCGAGTACCGCATCCTGGGCCTCGCCGCCGAGGCGGCGTTCTTCACCCTGCTGTCCGTGCCGCCGCTGATGCTCGGCCTGCTCGGCCTGCTCGGCTACATCGACAACTGGACCGACACCACCACCGTCGCCTCCATCGAGGAGAACATCCTCAGCGCGGTCGGTACGGTCCTGTCCGAGCGGGGCGTCAACGACATCGCCAAGCCCCTGCTCGAGGACGTCACGCACGGCGGCCGCCCCGACATCATCTCCATCGGTTTCGCCATCGCCCTGTGGTCCGGCTCCCGCGCGGTCAATGTCTTCATCGACACCATCACCGTCATGTACGGCCTGGACGGGCAGCGCGGCATCGTCGCCACCAGGCTGCTGGCCTTCCTGCTCTACATCATCGCCCTGCTGATCGGCGCGGTCGTGCTGCCGCTCGCGGTGGTCGGCCCCGACCGGGTCGTGGAGTTCATGCCCTGGGGCGCGGAAGTGGTCGCCGTCCTGTACTGGCCGGTGGTGATTGTGTTGTCCATCGCCTTCCTCACCACGCTCTATCACGTGTCCGTGCCCGTGCGGTCACCCTGGGTGGAGGACATCCCCGGCGCGCTGGTGGCCCTCGGGATGTGGTTCCTGGGCAGCTTCCTGCTGCGGATCTACCTCACCAGCACCGTCGAGGGACCGACGATCTACGGCTCGCTCGCCGCGCCCATCGCGTTCCTGCTGTGGATAGGGATCTCCGCCTTCGCGGTCCTCGTCGGCGCCGCGGTCAACGCGGCGATCGACCGGGTCTGGCCGTCCGTGGCCACCGCCGCGGCCCGCGCGGCCAACGAGCGGTTGCGGGCCGAGAACGCGGCGGCGCTGCTGGCCCAGGCCAGGACCGCGCACGCCTTCGAGGACGACGATGACGACGACGATGACGACGGGGACGAGGGTGGCGGGGACATGCCGTCCGAGTTCCCCGAGCGGTGGTCGAAGTTCCTGCCCCCGGACGATGTGAAGTCGCGCCTGCACACGGGCCGGGACAACGGCCGCGAGAAGGACCACCACAACAACCGGGAGTAGGCGTCGGGAGCGGCCCCCGGGAGTAGCCTCGCCGGTATGTACGAGGAACGGCCGTCCCTGCTGGACGGGGCCGTCGTCTGGTCGCGGACCACCGGCGCGCCCTCCGGCACCGGGTCCCGCGTACTTCCCGCCTCCGAACAGCCCGTGCTGCCCGACGGCTGCATGGACCTGCTGTGGTCCGGAGGCCGGCTCCTGGTCGCGGGTCCGGACACCCGCGCGCACCGGCCCGGCAGCCCACCCGGGACGGCGTGGGCAGGGGTGCGCTTCGCACCCGGAGCCGCGCCCGGGTATCTGGGCGTACCGGCGCACGAGCTGCGCGACCAGCGGGTCGAGCTCGCCGATCTGTGGGGCGACGCCGAGGCTCGCCGGCTCGCCGAGCGGATCGCGGGCGCCGGCGACCAGCTTGCCGAGCTCGAGGCCGTCGCCTTGTGGCGGGCGGCCGCCGCCGGGCCGGCGGACCCCCGGCTGGCGGCGGTCGTACGGCACCTCGACGCCGGCGGCACGGTCGGCGGGGCGGCGGATGCCGCCGGGCTCGGCGCCCGGCAGCTGCACCGGCGTTCGCTCGACGCCTTCGGGTACGGCCCCAAGACGCTGGCCCGCATCCTGCGGCTGCAGCGGGCCCTGGCCCTGGTGCGCCGGGGCGTCCCGTACGCGGCGGCCGCGCTCCGCGCAGGCTGCGCGGACCAGGCGCATCTCGCCCGGGAGATGCGCGCGCTGGCCGGGATGACGCTCGGCGACTACGGGGCGTCGGGCGCCGTCGGGGTGTCGGCGAACAGCGAGACGCCGTTGCCGTCGGGGTCGAGTACGACCGCGTAGCGCTGCCCCCAGAACGCGTCCCAGGGCTTGAGGTGGCCCCGGTACCCGGCCTCGGTCAGCCCCGCGTAGACGGAGTCCACCTCGGCGGGGCCGTCGCAGGCGAAACAGAGCCCGATCCGGTCGCCGCCCGTCGGCCTGGTCCACTCGGGGTCGAACGAACGGACGGTCTCCTCCGTGTCCCACAGCAGCCGCAGCCCGCCGGGGAGCGTGTGCTGGACATGGGGAGCGGTGTCGGCGTCGGCGGGGATGTCCAGTCCGAGCCGGCGGTAGAAGGCGAGCGAGGTGGCCATGTCGGCGACGACGAGGCCGATGGCGTCGGGTCGAGGAGTCATGACTTCACCGTAGGCAGTGCCGTCGCGGCCGGTCTTGAACGAATCGGACGTCATGGATCCGTAAGGACGGTGCGGCGGTGAGGGCGGGGCGGGACGAGGAGACTTGCGGTATGCACAACATCCTGGTTGTCGACGACGACCCGACAGTTGCCGAAGTGGTCACCGGATATCTGGAGCGCGCGGGTTTCACCGTGGACCGGGCGGCGGACGGGCCGCAGGCACTCAGGCTCGCCGCCGGGCGACGGCCCGACCTGGTCGTGCTCGACCTGATGCTGCCGGGCATGGACGGCCTGGAGGTCTGCCGCAGACTCCGGGCCGGCGAGCTCGGCCGCGTACCCGTGATCATGTTGACCGCGCGCGGCGACGAGGACGACCGGATCCTCGGGCTCGAAATCGGGGCGGACGACTATGTGACCAAGCCGTTCAGCCCCCGCGAGCTGGTGCTGCGGGTGGAGTCCGTGCTGCGCAGGGGCGCCGGCGGTGCGGGGGAGCGGCGGCCGGGGCCCGAGCTGTCCGCGGCGGGCATCGTGCTGGACCCGGCGGCCCGGCGCGCGGTCAAGGACGGCCGCGAACTTGCCCTGACACTGAGGGAGTTCGACCTGCTGGCGCATCTGATGCGGCATCCGGGCGAGGCGATCGGCAGGGAGAGGCTGATGCAGGAGGTGTGGGGCTGGGAGTTCGGCGACCTGTCGACGGTCACCGTCCATGTCCGCCGGCTGCGCGGCAAGATCGAGGACGACCCGGCCCGTCCGAGGCTGATCCAGACGGTGTGGGGGGTCGGCTACCGGTTCGACGTCCCGGACGACGCGGAGCCGGCGAAGCCACCGGCCGACGCGCGGGCGGAACCCGCACCACCGGCGGCCGGGGCGCGGCCCGGGCCCGCCCAGGCGCAGCCCGGCGTCGTGCCGCCGGCGGACCACGCGCCGCCGGGGGGCCGGCGGCCCGGCGCCTTGGGGGGCGGACGAGATGCCGGGGGCATGCCGTCCGGGCGGTACGGCACCCGGGCGGCCGTGCGGCCCGGGGCCGGTACGCGGTCCGGCGCGGCGCGGCCCGCAGGTGTGACCGGCGGTGATCCGGCGGCGTCCTCGGCCGGGCATGCATCGCACGGTGATGCGCCGTCAGGACCTTTGGGCGGGGGCGCCCCGTATGGGGCTGCGCCGTCGGGGGGCGCCGTCCCTGCCGGGCCGGGCGGGCCGGATCCCGAGGGGCGTGGCGTGCGGGGAGAGGGCTGATCGCCGTGCGGGACACCCTGCTCATCGCCCTGTTCGCCTTTCTCGGGGCCGTCGGCGCCGGGCTGCTCGGGGCCGTCGTGCTGCGGCTGCTGCGGCACCGGTCCGTCACCGTCTCGCTGACCGTCGTCGCCGCCGTCACCGTCACCGCCATGCTCGCGGGGACCCTCGCGGTCGCCCGGGCGATGTTCCTGTCGCCGCACGACCTCACCGTGGTCACCACCGTCGTCGCGATGGCCGCCGTCGTCTCGCTCGCCACCGCGCTGCTGCTCGGGCGCTGGGTCGTCGCGCGCAGCCGTGAACTCACCCTCGCGGCACGCTCGTTCGGCGAAGGCGGGGCCTTCTCCGCACCCACGGGCGCATCGACCGCTGAGCTCGAGGAGCTCAGCCGTGAGCTTGCAATGACCAGTGACCGGCTCGCGGCCTCCCGGGAGCGCGAACGCGCCCTGGAGACTTCACGGCGTGAGCTCGTCGCCTGGATCTCGCACGATCTGCGGACCCCGCTCGCCGGGTTGCGCGCGATGTCGGAGGCGCTGGAGGACGGGGTCGTCCAGGACCCCGAGCGCTACTTCCGCCAGATCCGTACCGAGGTCGAGCGTCTCAACTCGATGGTCGGCGACCTCTTCGAGCTGTCCCGCATCCACGCGGGTGCCCTGGCGCTCACCCCCACCCGGATGTCCGTGTACGACCTGGTCGGCGAAGCGCTGGCTGGGGCGGACCCGCTCGCGCGCGAACACGGCGTGCATCTCGTCGGCGGCAGCGTCGAGCCGGTCCCGGTCGAGGTGGACGCCAAGGAGATGACCCGGGTACTGGCGAACCTGCTCGTCAACGCGATCCGCCGGACGCCGGCCGACGGCACGGTCGCCGTCGCCGCCGAGCGTCACGAGGACTGTGTGGTGCTCTCCGTCACCGACGGCTGCGGCGGGATCCCGGAGGAGGATCTGCCCCGCGTCTTCGACACCGGCTGGCGTGGTTCGCCGGCCCGTACGCCCCCGGCCGGTGCCGGTCTCGGCCTGGCGATCGTCCGCGGCATCGTCGAGGCCCATGCCGGCCACGCCGACGTCCGCAATGTCACCGGCGGCTGCCGTTTCGAGGTCACGCTGCCGGCGGCGGCGACCCCTGTGTGACCGGATTGCCTTGTCCGGCAGGGAAGTTGAATCCATGAAGTTCCCTGCGCGTGACGGCGGCAACCCTGGGGCAGTGAACCGGGGACGGTGACCGGCTGACGAGTCGAAGGACTGGGGTGCGGGCGGCATGGCGCGAGTGACGGAGTGGCAATTTCTGGACGACCGTGGGCGGATGGTGGCCGTCGGCAACCGCCCGGTGAGGCTGGTCGCCTATGTGCAGGCAGGCGCGGCACTGTTCGACCACGGGATACGCCCCGTCGGGGTGTTCGGATCCCATCACGACGGCGACACGGTCGATCCGGCGAAGGCCGGGGCGTTGCCCCGCGACGAGATCGCGTACCTCGGGTCGGGCGCGGCCGTCGACGCGGAGGCGGTGCTCCGGACCCGCCCCGACCTGCTCGTGGCGGTGACCTATGGCTCCGACCAGGTCTACGGTCTGGATCGGGACACGGCCAAGCACATCGAGGAACGGGTCCCTGTCGTGGTGCTCGACGTGGGACAGGGGCGCTCGCTCGACGACGTCCGCGAGCGGTTCGCCGCACTGGCCCGTTCCCTCGGCGCGCAGGACGATCCGGCCGCGGTGGCGGAACTGGCGGGGGCCCGGCAGCGGTTGCGCTCCGCGGCGGCCGAGGCCGGGGGAGCGCGGGTCCTCGCGCTGTCACCCGCCGCGCCCGACAGCGTCCACCTGGCGCGGCCCCACACCTGGCCGGATCTGCGCGCACTGGCCGAGTGCGGGGTGGCCCTGGTGGCCCCCGAGGCGGGTCCGGGTGTCAACTGGTCCACCGTCGACCGGGCGTCGGCCGCCCGGCTGGAAGCGGAGATCGTGCTGACCGACGTCCGGGTCAACGCGCTGTCGCTGGACGGTCCGACGGCCGTCGAGCTGCGGCGGGCCCTCGCCGCGCGGGCCCGCATCGTTCCGTGGAACCCCGAGCTTGCGCCCGGCCCCGCTGCCCACGCCGCGTTCTTCGACACCGTCGCAGGGGCCCTGCGAGCGGTGGCGGCATCACCCTCCTGACCATCGGCCCGGCCCGGCGCCCGCGAGATTCGCGGGCGCCTGTTCTTCTCATCTGCCGTCCGTTTTCAGCTGGTGAGCACCGATTCAGGATAACTTTCCGCCATTTGCTCTACGGTAAGATTTTTACCGAGTCATTGCCCGCCCTTGGGGTGGACCCAAGGCTCCTGTGACCGTGGCAGGGCTGCCGGCGCTCATGGTGCCGGTCCGATGGAAGGCATGTGATGGTGCGCTTCGGCCTCACCCCGTGCCTCGGCCGCCCCTCCGCGCACGTCAGGTCCGCGCGTATCGACACCCGTGCGCGCAACGGCGTTCCCGATACGGACCGGACCGGCTGAGACCGACCGCCCTCCGGTCGGTGCCGGTGTGTGTCACGTAATGCACCATCGTTCCGTCCGGAGCGGCTGCCGAGAGCGACAGCCGGGCGCTGCCGGCCGGGACCCGTGCCCGCACACCGCCCACCCACCGTCTGTATGGAGCATGCCCCATGGAGCCCACGGCGCACGTCAGCAAGACCGCCCTGCCCGGAGTCGGCACCCGCTACGACCTCAACACCGAGGCGGGGGCGCATCTTTCGGTCGTCGTCCACCAGGACGGGCGGCGCATCCTCGCCTTCCACGACCCCGAGGACGACGACAGCTGCAAGGTCGCCGCGCCGCTCGCCCCGCACGAGGCGACCGCGCTGGGCGAACTGCTCACCCCCGACCCGATCGGCCATCTCCACCAGCACGTCGAGATCGACCTGGTGACCGAGCACATAGCCGTCACCACACGCTCGCCGTACGCCGGCCGGACACTCGGCTCCACCCAGGCGCGCACCCGCACCGGTGCGTCCATCGTCGCCGTACTGCGCCGTACCGCCGCATTCCCCTCGCCCGCCCCGGACTTCCGCTTCGCCCTGGGCGACACGCTCGTCGTCGTCGGCACCCGCGAAGGCGTCGACGCCGTCGCCGAACTGATCACCGGAGGATAGAAGCCCGTGCACGACACCACCGCGCTGCTCATCGAACTCGGGGCGATCATCCTCGCCCTGGGGCTCCTCGGCCGGCTCGCCGGGCGTATCGGGTTCTCGCCCATACCCCTGTACCTGCTGGCGGGGCTCGCCTTCGGCCATGGCGGACTGCTGCCGCTCAATGCCAGCGAGGAGTTCGTCGCGACCGGCGCCGAGATCGGTGTCATTCTGCTGCTTCTGCTCCTCGGCCTCGAATACAGCGCCTCCGAACTGGTCAGCAATCTCAAGACCCAGTACCCCTCCGGCATCGTCGACTTCGTCCTCAACGCGCTGCCCGGCGCCGCGGCCGCGCTGATCCTCGGCTGGGGTCCGGTCGCCGCCGTCGCGCTGGCGGGTGTCACCTGGATCTCCTCGTCCGGCGTCATCGCCAAGGTGCTCGGTGACCTCGGCCGGCTCGGCAACCGTGAAACACCTGTAGTCCTCGGTGTCCTGGTCATCGAAGACCTCGCCATGGCCGTGTATCTCCCCCTGCTCACCGCGATGCTCGCCGGGCTGAGCCTGGGCGGCGCGGGCCTCACGCTGCTGATCTCACTCGGAACGGTCGGCGCCGTGCTCTATGTGGCCCTGCGGCACGGCCGGTTCATCAGCCGTGCCGTCTCCTCCGACAACCCGGAGATGCTGCTGCTGGTCGTCCTCGGGCTGACCCTCTTCGTGGCCGGTATCGCCCAGGAACTCCAGGTCTCCGCCGCCGTCGGCGCGTTCCTCGTCGGAATCGCCCTCTCCGGAGAGGTCGCCGAAGGTGCGCACAACCTTCTCGTCCCGCTGCGCGATCTGTTCGCCGCCGTCTTCTTCGTCTTCTTCGGCCTGTCCACCGACCCGGCCGAGATTCCTCCCGTCATCGTTCCCGCGCTGCTCCTCGCCGTCGCCACCACCCTGACGAAGGTCGCCACCGGCTGGTACGCGGCCCGCCGGGCCGGGATCAAGGCTGCGGGCCGATGGCGGGCCGGCGGAACCCTGGTCGCACGCGGTGAGTTCTCGATCGTCATCGCGGGTCTCGCCGTCGGTGTGGAGCCCCGGATCGGCCCGCTGGCCACCGCCTACGTACTGATCCTGGTGATTCTCGGACCGCTCGCCGCCCGCTGGACCGAGCCGTTGGCGCGCCGGCTCACCGGCACCCGCGGATCCGCCGCCTCCGTACCGGAGCCGGCCCCGGTACCCGAACCGGCCGACGCCGCCCCGACGCACAACTGAACGCATACGTCCGCCCGCTGAACGGACACCTCCGCAATGTCCCGCAGTGTTCACGGGCCTGCTTTTGGATCAGCGGTCGTTCCTCACTACGATCCGCGAATGATCATAAGAAGAAGGCCGGCGGCCAGGGCGATGGTCCTGCTCGCGGCCCTGGCCGCCGGGCTGTTCCCGGCAGCGGTCGCCGCCGACGAACCGGCGGCCGAGGAAACTCCCAAGGTCGAGCTCGTACTTGACGTCAGCGGCTCGATGCGGGCCCGGGACATCGACGGCAAGAGCCGGATGGCCGCCGCGAAGCAGGCGTTCAACGAGGTCCTGGACGCGGTGCCGGAAGAGGTGCGGCTCGGTATCCGCACGCTCGGGGCCGACTACGCGGGCGACGACCGCAAGCGCGGCTGCAAGGACACCCGGCAGCTCTACCCGGTAGGTCCGCTCGACCGCACAGAGGCCAAGACTGCCGTCGCGACGCTCGCGCCCACCGGCTGGACGCCGATCGGACCGGCCCTGCTGGGCGCGGCCGACGACCTCGAGGGTGGAGACGCGACCCGGCGGATCGTGCTCATCACCGACGGCGAGGACACCTGCGCGCCGCTCGATCCGTGCGAGGTCGCGCGGGAGATCGCGGCCAAGGGCATTCACCTCACCATCGACACCCTGGGCCTGGTTCCCGACGCCAAGACCCGCGACCAGCTGCGCTGCATCGCCGAAGCGACCGGCGGCACCTACACCTCCGTGCAGCACACCGACGAACTCTCCGACCGCGTGAGCCAGTTGGTGGACCGCGCCGCCGACCCCGTCGTCACCCCCGTGGCGACCGAGGGCGCGAAGCGCTGCGCCGACGCCCCGCAGCTGAAGCCCGGTCTCTACAGCGACCGGGAGAAGTTCGGCGAGCACCGCTGGTACCGCGTGGACGTACTGCCCGGACAGGAACTGCGCGCCTCGGTGAGCGTCGCCGCCGACCGGGCGGTGAACAACGACTACGGCATCCTGCTGCGCGCCGTCACCGTGCGCGGGCGCGAGATCGTGCGCGGTTCGGAGGCCGGAACCGGCCGGACCGATGTGATCTCGACGGGTCTGCGCTACCCGAAGGCCCCGGCCGACGACGCGGACGAGGAGTCCACGGCGGAGACCGTGTGTCTGCAGGTCGCCAACGCCTTCTCGGCGGCGCCGGGAGTCAAGACCGAGCCCGGACTGCCCCTCGAGCTGACCGTCGACGTGGTCGACGGCCCCGACACGGCCTCCGACGTGGCCTTCTTCGGGCTCGGCCGGGGCTGGTGGTTCCTGGGTGCCCTGACCCTCACCGGACTGCTGGCCGGACTGCTGTGGGGCTGGATCTCGCGCTGGCGCTTCGCCGTCTGGAGGACCAACTGATGCGTGTCGCACGTGTACTGACGACGGTCGCGCTGTGCGCCGCCGCCCTGCTGGGCCCCGCGGGCGCGGCCCTGGCGGACACTCCCTCGCCGAGCCCCACAGAGAGCGGCAGCGGGTCAGGCCCGACGGTGGCGGGCACTTCCTTCCGTACCGCCGCGGCCTTCGAGCAGGGGCAGACGGCGACGGCCGAGGCGTCGAGCGGTGACTACCTGTACTGGGTGTTCCCCGCCGACGCCGGGCAGCGGCCAACGGTCCGGGCCAAGGTCACACTCCCCGATGCGGCCGCCCGGCACGGCGGATCCACGTGGCAGCTCGATGTGTACGACGGGCTGCGCCGCCGCCAGGCCTGCATGTACGGCATGCAGACCAGGGTGGCGGCGCAGGACGCCGCAACGGTCGAGCTGTCGTGCACGATGCGGCCGGTGCGCGCTCTCGCCGAGCCGTGGGCCAACGATCCGCTGCCGGGCAGCTATTACGTACGCGTGACGGTCTCCGACGCGCCCGTGACGGACCTCGGTCTGCCGGTGACGGCGGAGGTCCGGGCGGTGTCGAAGGACGTGGGCGGCGCCCACGCCGTGGACGGCTCGCTCGCCGAGCCGCTGGTCGCCGGTGTGTCCACCGGCACGCAGCCGGGCGACGACGCGCCGGACACCGAACGGGCCTCCGGCTGGTGGTCCGACCGCTGGCTCTGGACCGCGGCAGGCGGCCTGCTCGGAGCGCTCGCCGGGATCGCCGGGTACGTGCTCACCCGGGGATCCGGCCGTCCGTCGCGGGTGCCGCCGGCGGCCTGACGGCCCGGACAGGGCCGAGCGGCCACGGCATGCGCCGTGGCCGCTCGTTCCCCGGCGTCCGGCCGGGTGCACGGGGCGGCTCAGAAGCCGAAGACCGTGCCGCTGCCGTGCTTCTTGGTGCAGGGGTTGCCGAAGGTGTGCGTATAGCTGACACGCTTGCCCTGCCATACGCCGTCCGCGGTGACGGTCACCGGGTCGTACTGCTTGGTGCAGGCACCCGTCGTGCCGCGTGAGGTGATGGAGTCGAACTTCGCCTCGTTGGCGCGCAGTTCGGCACAGGCGGCGGCTGCGGCGGGGTGGGTGCCGGACGCCGTGGGCGTACAGCCGAGGGTCACCGCGCGCAGTACGGTCCCGTTCTTCGCGTCGTCGCCCGCCGTGACGGTCAGCACGAGGGCGGACGGCGGAAACAGGCTCCGCGTGTCCTGTGCGCCGGACTGTGCCGCGCCTGCCGTGCCCACTGCCGGCGCTGCGACGAGCGCCAGCGTGGTGGCCGCAGCAAGCGCGAGACCTCTGGCTATGTACCGCATTTCGAACACTCCCCTGGGTCGTGGTTTCGGAAATCGGACGCGAGTCTTGCCCACGACGACGAAGAACGCTTGGACGTGCATCAGGTTTCGGTCACGTGTAGTCACTGGTGATAGGCGGGCTGTGAGCGCTCGTGGCTCTCCGACCTGCGGGGGAACGTTGTGGCGAATCGGCTAAAGAAAGACGTTCAGGGTTGTTGATCAAGCAAACATCGGAAAAGTGCATCATTGAACCATTGATTGAAAGGGGTCGACGAGTTCAAGCCTTCGTTGGACGAGCTCACGCCCTCAGGGTTGACTGAGCACACGGGGGCCGCGACGCGTGGAGGTGTCGATGGAACCGGTCGAAGCACTGGACCGTGTCGCCTTTCTCCTGGAACGCTCGCTCGCCGAGACCTATCGCGTACGCGCCTTCCGCACTGCCGCCGCGGCACTGTCCGAGCTCGACCCCGGCGAGATGGAGCAGCGCGCCGGCGCCGGAACACTCGACAAGGTCAAGGGCATCGGGCCCAAGACCGCGGCGGTCGTGCAAGAGGCGCTCACCGGCCGCACCCCCGCATATCTGCAGCGGCTCGAGGACGAGGCGGCCACCCCCCTCGCGGAGGGCGGCGAACGGCTGCGTGCCGCGCTGCGCGGCGACTGTCATCTGCACTCGGACTGGTCGGACGGCGGCAGCCCCATCGAGACGATGGGCCGCACGGCCGCGGCTCTCGGCCACGAGTGGGCCGTACTGACCGACCATTCGCCCACGCTCAAGGTCGCCCGCGGGCTGACGGCCGAACGGCTGCTCGCCCAATTGGACATCATCGAGCGGCTCAACCGTGAATGGGCGCCCTTCCGGCTGCTCACCGGTATCGAATGCGACATCCTGCCCGACGGCACCCTCGACCAGGACCCGGAGCTCCTCGACCGCCTCGACGTGGTGGTCGCCTCGGTGCACTCCAAACTCCGGATGGACCCCGCCCCGATGACCCGCCGTATGCTGCGCGCGGTGCAGAACCCGCTCACCGACGTGCTCGGTCACTGCACGGGGCGGCTCATCGGGCCCGGGAAGCAGCGGCCCGAGTCGCAGTTCGACGCGGAGAAGGTGTTCGCCGCGTGCGCGGAGCACGGTACGGCCGTGGAGATCAACAGCCGCCCCGAGCGCCGCGACCCGCCGCGCCGGCTGATCCGCCTCGCCGTCGACGCCGGGGTGTTCTTCACCGTCGACACGGACGCCCACGCCCCCGGCCAGCTCGACTGGCAGATCATCGGCTGCGCGCGGGCGGAGGAGTGCGGCGTGCCGGCCGAGCGCGTCGTGAACACGTGGAGCGCGGACGACGTCGTCGCCTGGACCCGTACGCGCCGCGCGCCGTCCGCACATTGACGCCAGGGCGGTCCCTGGGCAAGACGAACGGCGGCTTCGATTCGCCGCGGCCTTCCTGTCACGCGGAGCCGGACTCCTTCGGGCGTCCGGCGGTGCCTTTCGTTCTCCCCGGAAACGTCCCCTGATACGGCCGCTCGCCCCGCACCGCGGGACCACGGCCAGGGCCGGGACAGCGGCCGGCGTGTCAGAGGCCGAACACACCGGGGTCCGAGGCCACTGCGCGGAAGTACTCGCGCGGGTCGGCGACCAGTTTGCGTGTCGTCAGGTCGAGCAGGCCTCCCACGTTGCATACCTCGGCCACGAGAGTGTTGTCGTCCGTACGGTGGAACGTCTGCTCCACCCGGAACGTCTTGCCCTCCCTGAAGAGGAACGCGCAGGTGATGTCGACGGAATCACCTGCGACCACCTCGCGGTGGTACCGGATCGTGCTCTCCAGATTGATCGGGCCGACGCCCTTCGCCAGCAGCGCGTTCTGCTCGATTCCGGCCGCTCGCAGCAACTCCCAGCGTGCGTGCTCCGCATGCTGCAGATACACATTCCCGTTCAGGTGTCCCTGTGTATCGGTCTCGTAGCCGCGGACGGTAACCCTCACGGTGAACAGGTCTGCCATGTCATCCCCTTCGTCAGGGCGCCTTCCAGCGCCTCATGAAAGGTAACGGGCCGCCTCCGTCCGTGAGTTGACGGCCCGGGCACGGCGAGCCTCGCGGGACGCCCCCGCTTACTGGTACTCGACGGTCAGGCTTGCCTGCGTGTCCTTGTTGACGAAGAGGTAGGCGGGCGAGGTCTGGTTCTGTTCGAACCGCAGGCGGATCTGCGTCCTGCCCGAGCGGTTGATCGCCGAGAGCCCCGTCGGGGACAGGTCGCTGGAGGCCTTGCTGCCCGAGGTGAACGCCCCGATCTCGGCCGCTCCGTGCGCGGTCGCCGCCGCGGCCCAGTCGGTCGTCTCGACCGTGCAGCCGCCGAGGCAGCCGTTCTGGACGTCGAGGAGGAGCCGGTTGCCGGCCGGGCTCGACCACGGGTCGCCGGAGCCGCTGCTCCTGGTCAGGGTCACGTAGGCACGGGTGATCGTCTTGCCTGCGGGGACGGCCGAGGTGTCGAACGACAGGACCGACCGGTTGAACCTGCTGTCGGTGCCCTGCCCCAGGGCCAGGCCGTAGGTGCCCTCAAGGGCGCCGACCGAGGGGCCCGAGCCGTCACCCGCCGCCTTCACATAGCCGTCCTCCGCGTCGACGCTCGGCAACGTCCGGCTGCTGGGAGGCTGCGTGCTCGAACCGCCGCCGAGCGCGCGGACCATGCCCATGATGGTCTCGATCTGCTTGCCACCGTGCCGGGCGTAGTCGGGATCGCCGAGATAGCCCCACCAGTTCCAGCAGCCGTTGGGGTTGTCCAGGGTCGCGGTCGCGATGGCCTGTGGATAGAGCACAATCAGGTTGTTGGTGTCGGCGTACTCGTTGAGGTAGGCCTTCTCGATGAACGTGGTGCCGAAGCCCTGGTACGAGTAACCCTGCTTGCAGCCGTGCAGCGTCACGACCACCTTGCAGGTGGCTCCGTTCGCGCAGTTCGTGGGCACATAGACGAAGCCCTTGTCGTCCATGGAGATCGGCTTGGCGGCACCGCCGGGTGCGTACCTGTTCTGGTCGAACTGGATCAGAGTGCCCCCAGGCGTACTGGTGGGCGCGCTGACCGAGCCGAGCAGATGCCCGAGGAAGTCCCCCTCGGCGTCGACACCGCAGTTGTTGATGAAGGGGGTGGCGGTGGCCGTGCAGGCGTTCGGCCCGAGCGGGCTGATCCAGGCATGGCCGGCGGACGTGTTCTGGTTGTGGAGGACGTCGGCACCGAGGCGTCCGTAGTGGTCCTTCAGCGCGGTGACCACGGGGCGTTCGACGGTCGAGTCGCTGGAGCCGCTGAACGCGTAGACCGGGTCGCCTGCCAGGCCCGCCACATCGTCGATCCTGCCTTGTGCCGACCAGTTCCTGGTCGTCTGCTCCAGCGTGTTCAGCTGGAGGTCCTGGCTGACCTCCATACAGGCGTTCAGGGCCTTGTTCAGGTCGTTCTGCGCGCAGTAGTAGGGCCCCGAGGCGAAGACGGCGGACCCGCTGAACGTGCCCGAGTAGGCCACGTGGAGCTGGGTCGCCATGTAGCCACCGGACGAGATCCCCGCGCTGTAGACCTTGTCCACGGCATAGGTCCTCAACTCCCCGGCAACAGGCGCGGGGGCCGCCGCGGCCGCGGGAGTGGAGGGTGGCAGCATCTGGGTCGCGCCCAGGAACAGCAGAAGTGCGGTCAGCCGGCGGAAACGAGATGTGAGCGGCGATCTCATGGACCCTCCAGGGGACGCGGACGCACAGTGGCGCCATCACTCGCACGGCGCCGTGATGTCCGGGAGGTTAGGTCCGCGTGACGGGGGCTCCTATGGGGTCCGCATCCACAAACAAGCAGCCCGGCCATGGCGACTTCGCTCCACAGAGCAGAGGCCTGGCGGGCGGAGATTCTCCGGACGTGGGGCGGCCTTGGCTCGTGCATGGCGGCCGCCGTTCCGGCCGAGTGCCCGCGCGGCGCTGCCGCAGTCACCACTGACGCGGCCCACATCGGGTTATCTGGGACTTCCGGCCCCTACGGATAGGCGGTCACGCACCGTGCGCAATGCCAGGAGACGCTCCTAGGGAACAGCGAACCGCTCTGCGGTTCCGCCGCGAACGACGCATCGGTGTCGTGCGGATGGTTCTCGAGAAGGCGTGACAGCAGAAGCCGGCAGGGCGATCCGGGGCCGCGGCACCGGCGGCCGCCGGACAGGGAGGCGCGCCGTCCCACCTGACCCGCTCCCGTCCGGGACGTGCGGGCGGCGGCGGACTGCTGACCGGTCCGGCCAGGTGGACGACGCCGCTGCGCACCCGTGTCGCCGGGCCGGGTGCTCGCGGACGCCGCCGATGGCCGTGTCGTGCTCACCCGACCGGCTGAGCCGGGCAGTCGACGATGCTCGTGACGACGCGCAGGGAGCGCACTCGTCAGAAGGACCGGACCGTCGGTGCCGCGTAGAGCTGGCGACGCATGTGAAGCGATGCGGGACGGGCCCTGGCGGAGCGCCGCGAGGGCCCACAGGCGCCGGTATCAAGGTCAGGCTTTCCCGCGGCCGGTGAGGGCGTCGCGGACCCGGTCGACCATGCCGAGGCCGGGAGCGAGGAGTTTGTTGAGCGGCGGGGTGTCAGGGGCGGCGGGGTGCGGGCGGGTGGGAGCGGATTCCTTGGCGCGGCGGATGAACTCACCCAGCTGCTGAAGCCTTTCGCCGGAGCAGGACTCGGCCAGGACGGGAAACAGCTCGTTCTCTTCGCCGGTCATGTGCGCGGTGACCGACATCTTCAGCTCGGCCATGAGGGTGTCGAAGCGGCCGTCACCGGGCTGGAGATCTTCCAGTTCTTTGAGCATGCGCTCGACCTGGCTGTGTTCGGAGATCTCCTTGTCGGCGATGTCGTCCCCGTCGTCCACGTAGCGGCGCACTGCCGGATACAGGTGTTCTTCCTCGGCGACCGCGTGCCGGACGAGTTCCATCGTCAGTGTGTCGGCCAGTTTCCGGCGCTGCGGATCGCCGGTCGGCAGAGCTTGGATCTTCGTGAAAAGCGAGTCGATTTCGCGGTGATCCGCAGTCAGCTCGTTGATGACGTCTCCACCATGACCCATGATTGGCTGCTTTCTCTCGGGGAGCTGGCACGCGTCGTGCGTGTGGTGTGCTGGTTCGCCCTTGGTTGCCAGGACTGCGTTCATGAGGTGCTTCGGGTCGGCTTGCGCTCCGGAGGTCCGCGGAACCCAAACAGACTTCCCCAGCTGATCAGGCTCATTGCTGAGGCAGTGAGGGACACGCCGCCGCATGCCTCCTTACGTGCCCGGAACGGCTTCATTCGGTGGTGAGTGAGCTTCGCTGCCACACGTGCACGGAGGGGATCGCGTGAGGAGTGAGGCTGCGAGCCGGACCTCCGGGTGCTGGGCGCGCCCCGCGCGGCGGGGGGTGCTTCATTTCTCGCTTCCACGTACGATGCCGCACCGCGTGTACGAAGAAACGTGCAGAACGGCCGTTACCAAGATCGTGTCCGCCGTTCGGCTGATGCGCCGGGTGGCGGGACCGGGTGTGCGCCGGAGCATGCAAGGGCTTGCTGTTGATCGTTCAACGGGTGGATGTAGCGCTCAGTGAATGTCAGGGCCACGCCCGGCGCGGGTGCGTGTCCCATGCAGGTGACAGTTACGGAAATGTCCGTAAATGGCAACATGTCTCGGTCGACCCTCGCGGAGCCCGGTCGACGGCTCAGAGTTTGGGTCCTCGGCCCACAACGGGCCGGGAACCCGCACTGCCACCACAAGCCGTATCGGCCGGTGGGGCACTGTTCTTGAGGGGACATCACCTATGTCTGCTTCTTCGACCGCCCGTCGCATCGCCGCGACCGTTCTTGCGGCCGGCGCCGTCGTCTCGGCCGTCGCCCTGCCGGCCTCCGCCCACGACGGCGACCGCCACCGCCAGCACCCGCGGGTCGAGATCAGCCGTGTACAGGCGGACAGCCCCGGACGTGACAACGGCTCCAACCACTCCCTGAATGCCGAGTGGGTCGAGATCACCAACAACTCCCGCCGCCCGGTGGACCTCGACGGCTGGACCCTGCGCAACCGCGACGGCGACCGCTACCGCTTCGACGACGTCCGACTCGCCGGCCGCGCAACCATCCGTGTCCACACCGGCTTCGGACGCGACACCCGCACCGACCTCTACCAGGACCGCCGCCACTACGTCTGGGGCAACCGCTCCGACAAGGCGACCCTGCGCGACGACCACGGTCACAAGATCGACACCGAAACGTGGGGCCGCGGACACCGCCACCACTGACACGGACAAGAGCGGGCTGCCTGCCTCTCGACGGCAGACAGCCCGCTCCGCCGTGAGCCGTGTGCGCCGGGCAGCCTGACCTGCCCGGC
>NZ_JBEXSW010000027.1:0-120325 GCF_040613775.1 Streptomyces sp. NPDC006208
GGCCCTCGCTTCGAGCACACCCGCAGGCAGATCGTGGACTTAGATGGAGTCGTAGACATGGCTCGGGGTGAGCGGCGACGTGGCGGGCCCTCGGGACGGGAAGAACCGGGTTGCGGTTCCGGCAGGAGGTACCGATATGAGGACCATGACGGTAGGAGGCGTGATGGTCTGCGAGGTCGTCTCGGTCACGCCGCTCACTCCGTTCAAGGAGCTCGCCAAGTTGCTCGCCGAGCACAACGTCAGCGGGCTTCCGGTTGTCGACGACGACAACCGGGTACTCGGGGTCATCTCCCAGAGCGACCTTCTCGTACGGCAGGCCTCGGACACAGCCGCCGACCGGACAGCCCAGGAACCCCAGCACGCCAGGACGGCGGGTCGAGCCACGGACAAGCAGACCGGCCTCACTGCCGAGCAGCTGATGTCCACCCCCGCCGTCACCGTCCACGCCGACGACAAGATCGCCAAGGCGGCGCGGACGATGCTTCGCCACAGCGTCGAACGACTGCCTGTGGTCGATGCGGAGGACCGCTTGGTGGGCATCGTCACCCGTCGTGATCTGCTCCAGGTGTTCCTGCGCCCCGATCACGAGATCCGCCGCCATGTGATCGACGACGTTCTGCTGAGCACGCTCCGGCTGACTCCGGATGTCGTCGATGTGCACGTCGTCGACGGAGTGGTCACGTTGGAAGGGCAGCTCGAGCGACGCAGCCAGATCGACGTGGTGCTACGACTCACCCAGCAGGTGGACGGCGTGGTGAGCGTGGTGGACCGCCTCTCGTACCGGCTCGACGACGTTGTGATTCCGTCCGAGGACTCGACGTACGGATGGCCCTGGTGAAGCGCACCTTTGCGCGATGATCACAAGCGCACCCCGACCACACCGCGGCAGCTGCGACGGGAGTGGCCGACCGGGCTGATCCGGGAGGTCCATGTCGCCTCACGCGGTACCTACGGCTACCGCCGCGTCCACGCCGAGCTCACCCTGGGCATGGGCATCCAGGTGTGCTCGAGGACCGTGTCGGTGCTGATGACACAGGCCGGGATCCACGGACTGCCCGGACCGGTGCGGATCAAGCCCCTGCGGGGTGTCGTCACCGCCGATGACCTGGTCAACCGGAAGTTCCATCGGCTGCGTCCCAACGGGCTGTGGGTCACCGACATCACGCAACACCACACCAGAGAAGGGTGGGTGTACTGCGCGGCGGTCCTGGACGCATTCAGCCGCAAGATCGTGGGCTGGTCCATCGACTCCAGACAGGACTCCACCCTCGTGGTCAACGCGTTGGACATGGCCCTCCGCAACCGGCGCCCCGAACCAGGCGGGACAGTGCACGCCGATCACGGCACCCAGTTCACCTCCTGGGTCTTCGGGGAAAGGATCCGCTCCGCCGGGCTCCTGCCATCGTTCGGCACGGTCGGAGACGGCCTGGACAACGCGATGATGGAGTCGTTCTGGTCCTCGATGCAGATAGAGCTGTTGAACCGCAAACGGTGGAAGACCCGGGTCGAGTTGGCGAACGCGATCTTCGAGTACATCGAGGGACCCCGTTGCCCAATTGCCTACGCGGCGAGGTCGAGGGCGGCGAGGTGTGATGTGCGAGTGGGGGCGAGTGGTTGCCCGGTCCACCAGGCATCGAGTCGGAGCAGGTTGACGGCGGTGGCTGTGAGGACATGCGCAAGGGCAGTTTTCCGTAGTCCTGTGTAGCGGGTTCTGCGGGCACCGGTGGCCGTGACCGCCTGGTGGATCGTGCCTTCCACGCCGGAGCGGATCGCGTAGACGGTCTTCCATTCCTCTGTGATCTGCTCGGCGCGGACGCGTTCGAGGACGGCATCTTGATCTTGTGGGCGGACGGTGAGCTGGCGACCGTAGCGTGTCGAGTTGGTGCACTGCCCGCGGGATGGGCAAGCCGCGCAGGTCTCGGTGGCGAAGCGGATGCGGATCGCGGGTCGCTGGTTGTTGTCGAGCCCTTCGGTCCAGTAGCGGCTGTGGGCGCCTTCGGGGCAGGTTGCCCGATGAGCATCCCAGTCGATACGGAAGGATGCCTTGTCGTAGCCGGTTGCTTGGACGGTGCGGCGGGTCATGGGCCGGACCGGGCCGATAACGCGGACACCTCGCTGGCTGGGCGCCGTCAGCAGGAGCTCTGCGGAGACGTAGCCGGCGTCCATCAGGTGTTCACCCGGCAGCAGGCCCTTCGCGTCGAGCCGGTCGTGGATCTCGTCGACGACCACGGGGTCGCCGACCGTGGCGTCCGTGGTCACCACGTGGGTGATCAGATGCGGTTGGCCCGCCTCCTGGGCGTCGCAGGTCTCGGTGAAGTGGACCTTGTAGCCGTCCCAGGCCGAGCCGCGCTTGACGGCGTTGCGGGAGTCGGGGTCGTAGGGCGAGGTGATCCGCGCTCTGCTGGGCGGGAGATCGTCCTTCCCCCGCCAGGCCACCTCCTGCACCCCGTCCGTGATCACGCGTTGGAACTGCTGGAGCCACACCGTCCGCAGGATGCCGATGGCCGGGACCTGCCGCAGCCAGGCCGGGGCACCGGCCGCGAAGCCCACTTCGAGGAGCTGGTAGCCGTCGGCCGCGATGCGCCACGTCAGTTGGGTCCGCTCGTTGTCTTCGCTCGGCAGTCGGTAGGAGTCCACCCGGGCCCCGTACCGCTCTTGCCAGTTGCGGGGCATCCAGGAGGTGAGCCACTCGGGTGCCGCGACGGCAAGCGCCTCCAGGGCGGCCCGCAGCGTCTCGCCGACGAACTCCAGGCGGTTGAGATCCCTCACCGCGGCGAGGACGTGAGTGGAGTCGGTGCGCTGCCGGCCCCGGCCGGACACGAGCCCCAGCTCGTTGAGCCGTTCCAGCAGCAAGTCCAGGATCTTCTCCTCCAGCCCGTGGGCCAGGAGACGGTCACGAAAGCCCGTCAGCACGGTGAAGTCGAAGCCGGCATCGGTCAGTTCGAGGCCGAGCAAGTACTTCCAGTCGATTCTCGCGCGTACCGCGTGCGCGGCCTGGCGGTCCGTCAGGTTCTCTGCGAATTGCAGCACGCTGACCAACGCCAGCTGCCCCGGCGCGACACCGGGACGGCCACGCACGCCGAACGCGGACCTAAAGATCTCGTCGTCGAACAGCGGACCAAGCGCGTCCCGCACCCGCATCGCCAGACAGCCCTTCGGGAACGCAGCCCAAGCCACCATCCGGGTCCCCTCAGGAACCTCCCGACCCGAGTCCGCCCGCATCGACACCCGACCCTCCGCCCCGAGATCGAACTGCAGGCTTGTCGCTCAAGCCCCTCACCTCAGGCTCCACCCCTCAACCATCAGCCGAGACCGAGATCGAAGGCATTCACCCAATTGGGCAACGGGGTCATCGAGGTCTTCCACAACCGACAGCGGCGCCACTCAGCACTGGGCTACCGCACCCCGATCGAGTACGAACTACTCTCCGAACAAGACACCATCCCCGCCGCCAGTTAGCCACCGCAGCTGGAACCCAAACCGTGGGGCAGGTCAACCTCACCCAAACCTGCAGCAGACCCGAACGAGCGCAATGTCCGGTGCCAACCAGCCTGCTTTTGTGTCAACTAGAAAGCCTGGTCACATCAAGTCACCGTCGTACCCGCGGCATCCCCAGTCCGATCCAGGAAATGATCTCGCGCTGGATCTCGTTGTTGCCGCCGCCGAAGGTGAAGATCACGGCGGAGCGGTATCCGCGTTCGAGTTCGCCGTGCAGTACGGCCCCTGCCGAGCCCTCCTTGAGGGGGCCGGCCGCTCCGACGACCTCCATCAGCCAGGCGTAGGCGTCGCGACGGGCCTCGGAGCCGTAGACCTTGACCGCGGAGGCGTCCTGCGGGGTGAGTGTGCCCTGCTGGACGGCGTTCACCATCTGCCAGTTGAGCAGCTTCATCGCGTCCAGCCTGGTGTGGGTCCTGGCGAGGCGGCCGCGTACCCAGCCGAGATCGATGACCCGGCGGCCGTCGGCGAGCTTGGTGTCGGCGGCCCAGCGCTGGACATCCCGCAGGGCGCGAATGGCCATGGTGCCGTGGGCGGCCAGGGTGACGCGCTCGTGGTTGAGCTGGTTGGTGATCAGCCGCCAGCCCTTGTTCTCCTCGCCGACGCGGCGGGACGCGGGGACGCGGATGTTCTCGTAGTAGCTGGCCGTGGTGTCGTGCGAGGCGAGGGTGTTGATCAGGGTGCAGGAGTAGCCCGGGTCGGAGGTCGGCACGAGCAGCATGGTGATGCCCTTGTGCGGCGGGGCGTCCGGGTCGGTGCGGACGGCCAGCCACACCCAGTCGGCGGTGTCTCCGTTGGTGGTCCAGATCTTCTGGCCGTCGACCGTGTACCAGCCGGTGGTTTCATCCCCCTCGCGGACCGCGCGGGTCCTGAGAGCCGCGAGGTCGGTACCGGCGTCGGGCTCGCTGTAGCCGATCGCGAAGTCGATCTCACCGGCGAGGATCTTGGGCAGGAAGTAGGCCTTCTGCTCCTCGGTGCCGAACTGCATGATCGTCGGCCCGACGGTGTTCAGAGCCATCAGCGGCAGCGGCACCCCGGCCTGGGCGGCCTCGTCGAAGAAGATGAACTGCTCCATGGGGCTCAGGCCGCGGCCGCCGTACTGCTGCGGCCAGCCCACGCCGAGCCAGCCGTCTGCGCCGAGCCGGCGGATCGTCTCGCGGTAGAAGCGCTTCTGGGCGCTCGGCTCGGCGTAGCGGGCGTAGGCGTCGTCGGGGACCAGTTCGGTGAAGTAGGTACGCAGCTGGGAACGCAACTGCTGCTGCTCCGGGGTGTATTGAAGGTGCACGGCCCCTCCAGATGTCTCACGGTCCGTCAGTCCGCGGCGCGGCGCACACAGTAGAACGTGTTGCAAGAATCCGGAAGGGCGGTGACCGGCCGGGCGCCCCGGACTACAGGGCGCGGTACACGGCGTCGATCAGCGCCATCTTGCGCGGGTCGTCGGCGATGTGCGGGCCCATGCGGTTCATGACGTAGCCGAGGCTGACACCCGCTTCCGGGTCCGCCAGACCGCAGGAGCCACCGAAGCCGTCGTGGCCCAGCGCACGCGGGTTGGGGCCGTACGATCCGTTCTCGCCGCTCAGCCACAGGCCGAGAGCGACCTCCGTGTCGTGCGTGAACCCCATGCCCAGCACCAGGTCACGGCAGCTGCCCTGACCCTCACGCACGCGTTCGGCGGCTTCGGGAGTGAGCACGCGCCTCTCGCCCAGCTTCCCGCGCCCGGCGAGGATGCCGTACAACGAGGCGACCGCGCGGGCGGTGCCGTGGCCGTTGGCGGCGGGAATCTGAGCGGCACGCCAGGCGGCCGAGTTGGCGGCGTCCACGCCGGTCATCGGGTTGATCAGGGCGGCCAGGGCGACGGGCTCCAACTGGGCGAAGACCGCGGCCTGTTCACTCCTCGCCTCGGCCGGAGGGTGCACGAGCTCGGCGACGCGCCCGGTCTCCTTCTGGGGCAGTCCGATGGTGAAATCGATGCCGAGCGGCCCGGCGATCTCCTGCTGCAGGAAGTCGCCCGGCATCAGACCGGTGATCCGCCGCACGACCTCGCCGACGAGGAAGCCGTAGGTGATGGCGTGGTATCCGGAGACGGTACCGGGCTCCCACCACGGCTCGGTGGCCGCCAGCCGGGCACAGGTCAGCTCCCAGTCGTAGAGCTCGTCGAGGGAGTGCGGCTCGCGCAGTCCCGCGAGGCCCGCGCGGTGCGAGAGCAGGTGGCGTACGAGGACGCCCTCCTTGCCTGCCGCCGCGAACTCGGGCCAGTACGTGGCGACCGGCGCGTCCAGATCGAGCAGCCCGCGGTCGGCGAGCAGATGGGCGCACAGTGCGGTCGGGCCCTTGGTCGTGGACCACACGTTCACAAGGGTGTCGCTCTGCCACGGCCGGCTGCGCGCGGGGTCCGCCCAGCCGCCCCACAGGTCGACGACGGCCCGGCCGTCGAGCATGACCGTGACCGCAGCACCGAGTTCACCCCGCTCGAGGAAGTTCCCCTCGAACGCGGCGCGGACGGCGTCGAAGCGTTCGTCGCAGTGGCCTTCGATACGGATGGGGCGCTCGGTCATGGGTTCCTCCGTCGGCTCGACCTGCCGAGAACATACCGACTGGTCGGACAGTCGGGGAAGACGGCGTACCGCAGCGGCGCACACCGCGGCTTGCGGCTCGCGCAACTGATCCTGTTGCGGGCCGCCGATGGGAAGGGTCCACCCCCGCCGTGGACCTCGGCCGGGCCGGCCCGCCGCGCGACCGCCTGCCATCGGTGTTCCTCGGTCGGGAGAGGCGGCGCCTGGAGATCACCCCGGCGAACCTGCGCCAGGCAGAGCCGTTCTCACTCATAAACGCTTTGCCCACGCCGCGGAGGGGTCGCTACCGTCACGCCGACGCGAGAGGCGCGTGATCACGTGCAGGGAGGTTGATGAATATGGCCGCCGTCGGCCTGCATCGGCATGCCCATGACCGGTCCGCGCGACAGCAGAGCGTGGTCCGGGTCGTTCCAACGACCAGGAGTGACACATGTCTTCCCACCCGACAGCCCACGCCGACCTGACGACCGACCGCCTCGATCTCCGGCCCTGGACCACGGCCGAGGCCGCTGCCGTCCTTGGCAACACCAGGTCGGTTCACTGGGCGGACGACTTTCCCGCCGAAGGCGATCGCGTTGTCGCGGCCCTCTTCGACCAGCACCCCGCCTGGCTCGGCGAACATGGCCACCGCCTGATCATCGAGCGTGACAGTGCCTTGGTGGTCGGCTCGATCGGCCTGTTCTGGCCGCCCTGCGAGGGCACCCTCGAAATCGGATACGGCGTCGTGGCTTCCCGCCGCAGCCGGGGCTACGCCTCCGAGGCCACCCGAGCCCTGGCGGAGTTCGCCCTCACCGCACCAGATGTCCACACCGTGTTCGCCACCGTGGAGCCGTCGAATCCGGCCTCTGTCCGCGTTCTGGAGAAGGCGGGCTTCCGCCGATGGACCACCGAGGAGCACGTGGCCCGGTTCAGGATCACGAGACCGCACCCCCAGGAAGGGTGATCCGGTGGGGCCGGCAGCACACCGTCGGCCCCACCGCGACCGCGGGGGCGGCGCGGACGCAGGTCCCGCCCCGGACATACACCGGGAAGCCCAGTCCCGCTCGCGCGCAGCCCATGCCCGGGGAACACTGATCCGCGTGACACAGCCCGAGCCGAACGACACCCAGCCCGGCCCTGTGCGAGTGCTCGTCTTCGGCGCAGCACTACGCACCGAATCCACCAACGCCCGCCTCGCCGCACTCGCCGCGCGCCTGATCGCCGATGCGGGAGCCACCGTCGACCTGGCCGCCATGCATGACTTCGCCATGCCCTCGTACGACGGCGACGCGGAGGCCGCGGAAGGGCTGCCGGCCGGTGCGCTCGCTCTCCGCGACCGGCTCCAGGCGTGCGACGCCTTCGCCATCGCCTCCCCGGAGTACAACGCCTCGCTGCCCGGAGTCCTGAAGAACGCAATCGACTGGGTCTCACGCGTGCGGCCCCAGCCGTTCAAGGACAAACACGCGCTGCTGCTCTCCGCCTCCCCGTCCATGGTCGGCGGCAACCGAGGGCTGTGGACGCTGCGGATCCCCCTGGAACACCTCGGCACGCGCGTCTATCCGGACATGTTCAGCCTCGCCCGGGCCCACCAGGGTTTCACGGACGACGGTCTGCTCACCGACACCGGCCTCCAGCAGCGTCTCGCCGACACCGTCACCGCCTTCCTCCACCTCGTCGAGGCCGACGTGCGATACGTATGCCTGCAGCGCCGGTGGTACGAGTTCCTCGGCGACCGGACCGAGGCGCCCATCACCCAACGGGCGGAGGACTAGGGCCGGTTGCGAGAGTTGGTGGCCGGACTTCCGGATGGAGTGGAGTGCCGACGCACGCACATGGGAAGTCGTGCACGCCATGACTCAAGGTCCCGGACCCCGTTCCCTGTCCGACGATGCTCTCTCCGAACTGCTGAGCACTCAGCAGTTCGGCACCCTCGCCACCAACAAGAGCAGCGGCCATCCTCATCTCACCACCATGCTCTTCACCTGGGACGCCGAAGCGCGCATCGTGCGGTTCTCCACCACCGCCGACCGCATCAAGGTCAAGCAACTCCGGCGTGACCCACGCGCGGCCGTACATGTGCCGGGCGGCGACGTGTGGTCGTCCGCCGTGGCCGAGGGCGAGGCCGAGGTCTCCGAGATCACGACCACGCCGGGGGATGCGATCGGGCGAGAGCTGCTCGCGATGGTGCCAGAGGCCGCGAAGCCGCAGGATGAGGATGCGTTCTTGGAACAGTTGGTGGCCGAGCGCCGTGTGGTCGTCCGGCCGAAGGTGTCCCGGCTGTACGGGACGGCACTCGACGCCGGAGGCCGACCCGGTACGGGCCGGGGCAGGCTCTGCGGCGGTGTAGCCGATCGCCTCCACCGTGGCGATGAGATCCGCCACGGAGACATCCCCGCCGCGGTAGCTGACCTTCGCCTTCTCGGTGGCGTAGTTGACGGTGGCCTCCACCCCGTCCATCCGGTTCAGCTTCTTCTCGATTCGAGCGGCGCACGAGGCGCAGGTCATGCCGCCGATGGCGAGTTCGACCTCAGCGGTGTCGGGGACCGTCGTAGTCATCACTGCTCCTCGAACTGGTGGAAGAGGACCGGGCCGCGCCGACCCGCAGTGGGCCGGCGGCGGGACGGAGGCGGCGTCAGGCCGCCCGGCCGGTGAGTTCGTATCCGGCGTCGTCGACGACCTTGGCGAGCAGCGCGTCGTCGGGCTCGCCGGAGGTGGTCACGGTGACCTGGCCGGTGCCGAGGTCGACGTCGACCGACAGTACGCCGTCGAGGGCGCCTATCTCGTTGGTGAGCGTGGCCTTGCAGTGCCCACAGGTCATACCGGACACGTTGTAGACGCCGGCCTGGCCCTCGGCGGCCGTGGCCGGGCTGGTCGAGCAGCTGCCGTCAGAAGTACAGCAGTCCATGGGTTTCCTCCTCAGACCCCATCCGATATACCCCCACAGGGTATCTTCCTCTACGGGCACAGGTATACCCCCTACCCGTATCTGACGCAAGGCCCTCAAGATCCAGGTACAGGTACAGGTGCAGGTACAGGTACAGGTACAGGTACCCCCAGGGGGTATATTCTCAAAATTGTGGGCCCACTCCGAGCCCGCCGAGAGACGAATCAGGAGCATTCATGAACTCCGCCGCGAAGATCACCGCGTTCATCGCCGCACTCGCGGCGACCTTCGGTGCCGCCCATGGCCTTGGTGGTTCCGTCGGTTCCATCGCCGGAGGCTCCGATCCCGCCGCTCATGCCGAGCATGCACCGAGCACCTCATCGGACCCGGCGGGCGGCCACGGCGGGCATGCAGACACACCGGCCGGAGGACTTCAGATCTCCGAGGCCGGCTACACCCTCGACCTCAAGACCCCGCGCCTGGAGGCAGAGCGGGAGAGCGAACTGCGCTTCGCCATCCGCGATCAGGCCGGCCGGCAGGTCACCACTTACCAGCGAGAACACGACAAGGCACTCCACCTGATCCTCGCCTCACGCGACCTGGCCACCTACCAGCACCTGCACCCCACCCGGGCAGCCGACGGCACCTGGAGCACCCCCGTCAGCCTCCCCGCCGCCGGTGACTACCGCGTCTTCGCCGACTTCACCCCCGCGGGCAAGAACGCCCCCAGCCTCACCCTCGGGGCCGATGTGTCCACCCCCGGCCCCTACAAGCCCGCAGAACTGCCCAAGGCCTCCCGCACCGCCACCGTCGACGGATACACCGTGACCCTGAACGGCGACCTTCGCTCCGGCACAGCGGAAGAACTCACGCTGACCGTGAGCAAGGACGGCCGCCCCGTCACCGATCTGCAGCCCTACCTCGGCGCCTACGGACACCTCGTCGCCCTGCGCGCCGGTGACCTCGCCTACCTCCACGTCCATCCCAACGGCGAACCCGGCGACGGCACCACCAAGCCCGGCCCGACGATCTCGTTCACGGCGACCGCACCCAGCTCTGCCGCGTACCGTCTCTTCCTGGACTTCAAGCACAACGGCACCGTCCGCACCGCGGCCTTCACCTTCCAGGCCGGCACCTCCAGCGGTGCGCCCCAGCCGGCCGAGGCTGGGACCGAACACCAGGAGGGGGGCGACGGTCACCAGCACTGAGGTCACCAGCACCGAAGTCCGAACGCGATGCAGGCCGAGAACAGCAAGGGCGGGCCGGCCGCGGCCACCCGTCGACAACCGCCATCAGCCTCGTCGCCCGCCGCAAAGGAGGCTCCGACGGCCCATGCGGCGACGGCGAGTTGAGGCCGTTGCTGTCGCTCGTCCTGGTGGTCTCGAGGGGCGGGCAGGGGGACAGGCTCAGGTTGTTGATCCCGCTTCGGTCGGCTATTTGATGTGGTCGAGGAAGCCGAGCACCCGGTGAGTGGCCTGCGTTGCAGCGTGCTCGTCGTGCGACGGCAGGCTGCTGTCGGTGAACAGGTGCCTGTCGCCGGAGTAGAGGAACAGCTCAGCATCCGCCGCCGTCTCGACGAGCGCGCGGGCCGCGTCCACATCGCCCTCACCGGAGAAGAACGGGTCTGCGTCCATGCCGTGGACCTGGACCGGGACGTCCTGGGGCCAGGCACCGCCGAACTCCGAGACCGGGAGGCATGCCTCGAGCAACAACGCGCCCTTCGTGCCCGGGCGGGTCTGGGCCAGCTTCTGTGCCGGCAGGACGCCAAGTGAGAACCCGAGGTAGACGAGCTCCGCAGGCAGTCTCTCGGCGACGGCGGTTCCGCGCGCGATGACCGTGCCGAACCCGACCTTCTCGACGTAGTCGATGCCCTCCTCGAGGCTGTCGAATACCTGCCCCTCGAACAGATCCGGGGCGTGGACGGTGTGCCCGGCCTGCCGCAGCTGCTCGGCGAACTCGTGGACGCCGGCGGTCAGTCCGTGCCCGTGGTGGAAAACCAGCACCTCAGCCATGTCGCTCCCCTCGTGCTGCGGTGCCCGGGCGGCGCCGCAGCACGAGTATGACCCGCAGCACTGACAGCCGCGGGTCCCCAGCCTGGCAGGGTCAGGTTGTTGATCCAGGTTCGGCGATCCGTGCTTCGAGGTCGGCCATGCGGCGGTCCTGGAAGCGCCGGTTGGAGCGGGCGGCGTTGAGCCGCTCGTCCAGAGTGCGGATGTCGGTGGTGAGCCGGCGGACGCGCTGTTGTGAGGGTGGTGTTCTCGGTGGTGATCCACTGGATGGCCTCTTCGGTCCACTCCGCTTCCAGGTCCTCTGTCCGGCCGATGACCGACCGGACATCTCGCCACGGTTTCGACTCCCTGAAGTCTGCCAACCACAGCTACCGGACCGGCACTTCACTTACCGAAGCGTTCTCGTACCGGATCGACGCCGTCGGAACCTTGCCCGCACGGCGGGCGCTGCCCGCGCTCCGCCCTGCCATGCCATGCCGGCAACCGTACGAAGGACGAGCAACGCAGCCCGAGCGAAGCTCGAAAAGGCCGCTCAAGGGATCGCTACTGAACGTAGCCATTGTCAACGAGACCACGGATTTGCCAATCCGCTGCTCATGATTCGCCTCCATGGCTGACGAAGTCGCGGATCCTGGAGTCATGGGGCCTCTGCGTGCTGCCTCGGGCGGGTGAGCGAGGATGGGGCCGCAGGTCCACCAGCCAGGAGGAAGACACTATGGCCCTCGACGACTCCGTACTGCTGCGCACCGAGGGCCGGGCCGGGTACATCACGCTCAACCGGCCGCGGGCGCTGAACGCGCTCACGCATGACATGGTCCGGGCCCTCCACACGGCGCTTGCCGCGTGGGAGCGGGACGACGCGATCGGTGTCGTGGTGATCTCCGGGGCCGGGGAGCGCGGGCTGTGCGCGGGCGGGGACATCCGCGCGATCCATGACGACGCCCGCTCCCAAGGGCGCGAGTCCGTCGCGTTCTGGCGGGACGAGTACCGGCTCAACGCCCGTATCGCGCGCTATCCGAAGCCGTATGTGGCCTTCATGGACGGCATCGTGATGGGCGGCGGCGTGGGCGTCTCCGCGCACGGGAGCGTGCGTGTGGTCACCGAGCGGTCCCGGATCGCCATGCCGGAGACCGCCATCGGGTTCGTCCCGGACATCGGTGGCACGCATCTGCTGGCGCGGGCCCCCGGCGAGCTGGGCACGCATCTGGCGCTCACCGGCAACGCGGTCGGTGCGGGTGACGCGCTGCTGCTGGGGCTCGCGGACCACTGTGTGTCCTCGGGCCGGCTGCCGGAACTGGCCGTGTCACTCGCGTCCGGGGACGTGACGGCGGCGGTACGGGATGCGGCGGTTCCCGCCCCGGAGGGTGAACTGGCCGCCCATCGCGAGTGGATCGACCACTGCTACGCGGCCGACTCCGTGGAGGAGATCCTCGAACGGCTGATGGCCTGTGGCGAGAGGGCGGCGAAGGAGACCGCGGAGACGATCCTCACCCGGTCGCCCACCGCGCTGAAGGTCACCCTCGCCGCGATGCGCCGCGCCCGGTCCCTGGACTCCCTCGAGGCTGTCCTGGACCAGGAGTTCCGTGTGTCGTGTGCGGGCCTGTCCGCCCCGGACCTGGTGGAGGGCATCCGCGCCCAGGTCATCGACAAGGACCGCGAGCCGCGCTGGTCGCCCGCGGACCTCGCACAGGTGTCCGCGGCGGACGTGGCGGCGCACTTCGCACCGCTGGGGAACGAGGAACTGGGCCTCGCGGACTGAGTGCGGGCCGCAGCCGCGGGCGGAACGACACAGGGACCGGCCGCACCCGGGCGGAGGGTGTCCCCGGTGCCCCGGCGGGGCGGGCGGAACCCGGTGTCGACCCTCGCCTCCGTTCGGCTCCGGCTCCCACCCGGGGTTTGCGAGACGGTCCGGCCCGCGGGCACCGGCTGCCGGCACGCACCCCATCAGCGCCGGGCGCGCAGCAGCAGCAGCGCCGTGTCGTCGCCGCGGTCGGAGGAACGCGCGCTGTCGCCGAGCAGGTAGTCCGCCAGGTCCTCGATCGGACGGTCCGCCTCCAGGGCGAGGCGCCCTGCCAGTTCCGCGAGCGCGTCCTCGATGTCGACGCCCGGCCTCTCGATCAGGCCGTCCGTGTACAGGACGAGCACGGAACCGGGGCTCAAAGGCACCGCCGTCGTGGGGTATACCGCCGACGGATCGATGCCGAGCAGCGGGCCGCCGGCGAGGTCGAGGACATGGACACCGCCCCCTGGGTCGCGCAGCAGCGGCTGCGGGTGTCCGGCCCGGGCCAGCAACACGCGGTGGTCGTCCAGGTCCAGATGCAGGTAGACGCAGCTGGCCAGCAGATCTCCGTCCAGGTCGATCAGCAGGCGGTTGGTGCTCGACATGACCTTGCCCGGCGGCTGGCCGAGGGCCGTGTAGGCGCGCACCGCTGTGCGGACCTGGCCCATCAGCCCGGCGGCAGCGACATTGTGCCCCTGTACGTCTCCGATGACGGCGGCGGCGTCGGTGTGCACCACACCGCCCAGCACGTCGCTGTTCGCCGTGGTCCGTATGACGTCGTAGAAGTCGCCGCCGATGTCCATGCCCTGGGTTCCGGGCAGATAGCGGGCGGCGACCTCCAGCCCGGACAGCCGCGGCAGGCTGTGCGGCAGCAGTGCGGACTGCAGGCCGTGGGCCAGCTTGTACTTGGCGTCGTACAGTCGTGCCCGTTCCAGCGCCTGGGCGATCAGGCCACCGACGCCGGTCAGCACCGCGCGCTCGTCGGGAGGGAACGGGTGCGGTTCGGCGTAGCCGAGCACGCAGGTGCCGACGGGCCGTCCGGATGCGATCAGCGGCAGATACGCCCACGCCGCCATGCCGTCCGGGGTCGCGGACCGGGTGGGAAACAGGCGCTCCAGCTGTTCGCGGGACTGGAAGAACGACGGCACGCCGGTCACCAGCGTCCGCGCTCCGGGCGTCGGGGCGTCGAGGGACATGCCGTCGAAGCGGTTGACGATCGCGGGGTCGTCGTACCCGCGGTGCCCCAGCACCCGCAGCCGCCCGCCGTCGGGGGCCAGCAGGACCAGGGCCTGGCTTCCGACGGCGGGCATGATCTCGTCCGCGACATGCTCGATCACATCCGACACCCCGACCGCCTCGGTCAGCGCGCTGGCCAGGTTGAGCAGGTGGGAAATGGCCACGAGCCGGGTGGGGCGGTTCATTGCGCCGTCGGCCGGGACCTCCTGGATCGTGCCGGAAGCGGGCGTGATCTGGACGCTGATGCCGCTGCGGCTGGGGTGGAAGCGGAACATCAGCCATTCCTGGGGCGGGCGCACGGCCACGAAGGACGTGGCCTCCTGGCTGAGCAGGGCCGCGCGGTAGCGGTCCTCGTAGACGGGGTCGTTCAGCCACGGCAGGCTGTTCCACAGCTGGGCGCCGAGCAGGTCGGCGACGGACACTCCGAGCAGGTTGGCCGCGGCGGTGTTGGCGAAGGTCACCCGCCCGTTCACGTCCAGCGCGCACATGCCGTCGGGCAGCCGCGCGACCATCTGCACGGCTTCGGCGGCGCCGATCGTGCCGGTCACCGGCGCCGTGCCGACGAAGTCGACCTCGGGGAGGACCGGACGCCCTTTCTCCGCGGCCCGCTCCAGCCGTAGTGCGAGCCGGTCGCAGGCCGCCTTGACGCGGGCGCGCTCGGCAGCCGAGATGTCCGGTGTGTGCGCGCCGGGCCAGGTGACGAAGACGGCTCCGTACACCTTGTCCGGCGTCGCCACGGGGGCCGCGGCCAGCGCGAAGGGATAGGGCAGGACGACGGCGATCCGGGGGTAGCGGCTCGCCATGTCCTCCTCGCCTGAGACCCAGATCAGCCGCCGTTCGCGCACGGCGTCGGCGACCGGGAGCGGCGAGGTGAGGGAGACCCGTTCCCAGGGCGCCGCGAAGGTACGCGGCAGCCCGGCCATGACGGCCATCTCGAGCATCTGCTCGTCCTCGGACAGCAGATAGACGGCGCCCGCGTGGGCCCGGACGTCATCCATCATCGAGGCCAGGGCCAGGGACAGCACGGGATGGGCGTCCCCGCCTCCGTGCTCGGGCGGTGCGGTGCCGGAGGCGAGCCGATCGGACACGGGGACCACCTCCTGCGCAATGCTCACGCTCCAGGCTGCCCGCTGGCACGGTTTCGCGCACGGCGAGGCTGCGGGAGGGCGGTCCGGGGCGCTGCGTGCCGGACGGGCCGGTACGCAGCGCCCCGGCGCGGCTGCGCCACCCGGCCGGCGGCGACGGCCACGACGGGGACCTCGGTGCGCCGGGTGATCCCGGCCACCGTGACCGCGAGGGTGATCCGGCCCTCCCGCAGGGCGGTGAGGCGGCCGGTCACCGGGTCGAACGTGGCCGCGTGCCGGGGGCGGGCGTCCTTCGCACGGCCGATGTGGAGATTCGGGGACCCGGTCCAGTCGACGCTCATCGGGAAGGCGGCCGGGACCCGGCGCGGTCCCTGCTGCACCGTCGCCCGCACATCGTCCGCGTCGCCCGGCCGCAGCAGCGCGGGGGCGACCAGGTCGAGGGCGTCGGTGTGGGCGCGGGTCTGGACGGACAGCCAGTCGGGCCGTGCGGTCCACGGCGCGAGGCGGGCCGCCGCCTGCTCGGCCCGCGAGATCGTGTCGACGCCGACGAGTGACCAGCCGGTGAAGCCGCCCTGGTCCGCCGGGCCTGCGGGGGTCTTCCCGGTGTTGCCGTTGATCAGGTAGGGCACCCCTTCCACGTGCGCGGCGTGGAAGACGCCGACATGGCTGCCGATGAGCCCTGCGCCCTTGCCCGTCGTACGGCGGAACCGGGCAAGCCAGTCCTCCACGAGCGCGGCCTCCTTCCGGTCGCTGAGCTGACTGCCCTTCTGCACGGTCGGGTCGCGTGGCGGAACGTGCTCGACGACCAGCACCGAGCCGACGGCGGGATCCTTCGCCGCCGCGTCCAACTGCGTCCGCAGGGCCCTGATCTGGGTGAAGCCGCCGCCGCGCAGGCTCAGGCTGGAGGTGTCGAGGGTGATGAAACGGGTGCCGCGGTGGTCGAAGACCCGGTGTGCGGGGCCGAATTCGGCGATGAAGTGGTCGATCTTCCCGCCCATCACCTCGTGGTTGCCCGGCACGTAGTACCAGGGCAGTTCGTCGCCGAGCTCCTCGGTGAGGATGCGGCGGGCGAAGGCGAGGTCGGCCGGGGCGCCCTCGTCGACGAGGTCGCCGTTGATGACGAGGAAGTCGGGCCGCGCCGCTTTGATCTCGCGCAGGGTCCGGCGGGTCTGCTGGACGAGGGGGCTGCCCGGATCTCGGGCGACGAACTGCGCGTCGGACATCACCGCGAACCGCCAGTCGCGGCCTTGGGTGACCGCGGCGGGGTCGATCAGCGGATCGGTGACGCGCGGCGGGTCGGGCAGGTCGACCGGGGGCGGCACCTGCGCGCTCAGGCGGTCGATCACGATGCGGCCGGTGTACTGCCGGGCCGGACCGGTCTCGGCGAGATAGAACCGGTGGACGCTGAGCGGGGTCGCGGCCGCCGGCGGTACGGCGAAGGTGATCTGCCGCCAGCCGGTCCAGGTGACGTACGGTCCGCGCAGCAACTGGTCGGAGCCGGCGGCGTCCTTGAGGTGCAAGGTGGGCCAGGCACCCTTGCCGTCGCCGTTGATCCAGAGCGTGAAGGACTGCGGCCGGCCGGGTACGGCGATGGCCTGCGGCGGGTTGAGATAGGCGGCCCGGGTCGCGGTGGACTGTGTGAAGTCGTAGGTGAGTTCCAGGCCGGTGCCGCTGTGTCCGAGCGGGGTGGGCAAGGCGCTGCCGCTCGCGCGGGCCTGGCTGAATGTCCAGGCCGCGGCGTCGTCGAAGTCGGTGACGCTCTGTTCGGCGAGGCCGGTGCTGACGGCGAGCGCGGTGGTGACGCCGACGACGGTGGCGGTGATCCTTCCGGCGCCGCTGCCGGTGCGCGAGCTGACGGCGAAGGAGCCTCGGCCGTCGTCGTGGACGTCGAAGAGGGTGCGGTCGTAGTCGAGTCGTACGTCGCGGGGCTCCACCGGGGCGCTGTTGCCCTGTGCGTCGAGTCCGAGGACGCCGAACGTACCGGTGGACGAAGCGTCGGCGAGGCCCACGCGCAGGGTGGTCGGCTCGATCCGGGCGAGCCTGCCGAGCACGGTCAGGCCGATGTCGCCGTGCACGCCGGCGTGTTCGGCCCGTACGGAGGCCGTGCCGCTGCGCCGTGCGCGGAAGACGCCTGTGCTGTCGACGCGTCCGGTGTCGGGCCGCAGGGAGCGCCAGCGCGGCGTGCCGGCCGCGGGGCCGTAGGTCTCGTCGTATCCGGCGGCCGTCAGGGTGCGGGTCAGTCCTGGGAACACCCGCTCGGGGTGGCCGCCGCGGACCGGGTCGGCGGTGGGTGCGGTGGCCGCGGGGACGGCCGCCTGCACCCAGTAGCCGCGCAGCTGTCCGCTGCCGTCGGGGGCGGTCAGGGCGAGGCCGTTGGGGACGATGCGTTCGCTGCCGTCGGAGGGGCTGTTCTCCACCTGGAGGGTGTCGGTGCCCGGCCCGCGGGCGACGAGGGTGGACGATCCGCCGCCGTCGAGGTTGAGCGCGCTGTGTGCGCCGGCGTCCTTCATCATCCGGCCGAGCTGGGTCAGGGTGACGCCGCCGCTGTCGGCCTGGCGGCCGTCTATCGTGATCAGCTGCATCGCGCGGCCGTCCTTGGAGAAGCCGACGGCGGTGCGCGGGGCGGGGGTGTTGTTGCCCGCACCGTCGTGGTTCTGTGCCACTCCGTCGACGACGAGGAGTTCCCGGCCGCCGACGGCGGTCCGTGGGACGGGTCCGCTGCCGGTACGGGGCCGGTACGCCAGTTGCACCGGGTCGCCGGGCCGCAGTGCCGTCAGCAGGGACGCCCCGGCCTCACGGCCGACCAGCACGGTGGTGCCGGCGGGGATCGGTCCGCTGCCCGGGCGGTCCCTGACCTCGGCCACCTTCCCGTCGCGTACGACCGCCTCCGCGACCGGGGCCGCGGCGTCCACCGTCAGAGCGCGGTCGGCCTCGCCCCAGGCGGCGGTGTATGCGCCGACCGATCCGGCCGGAACGTTCGCGGCGTTGTACGCGGCGAGCCCGTGCTCGCCGGAGGGCAGCGTCAGCGTGCCCTCGAAGTAGAGCTCCAGGATGCGTCCCACGCCGCCGGGACCGATGCCGACGGCCCGGTGGGCGCCCGGCGCGGGCGAGTGGGTGACCTGGCCGTCCCTGATACCGGTCCCCAGGGGTGCGCCGGTCTCGTTGATGTCGAAGAAGTCGGCGTTGACGGCGGCGACGGTGCGCCGGCCCGGGCCCGGCTCGTGCCGGGCGGCGAGTTCGGAGACGCTGCGCCGGTCGGCGACCTTCCCGGAGGAGAGGTAGTCGGCCTGGATGCCGCTGCTCTCGCCGAGGTCGACGGAGAGGGCGTCGACGCGCAGCCACTTGTCGGCCTCGAGCCGGTCGTAGGAGGTGAGTTCGACACCGGGGGCGATCGGCCGGGTGCTGCGAGCGGTCTCGATGCCGCTCTCGTCGGCGACGGCGGTGTCTGCGCCTGCTGCCGAGTGCGCGGGCGGCGGTGCCACGGGATGCAGCATCTCGGCGGTGGGGCGGGGCGGGGGGACGGGGACGGCGACGGCGGGGGTGGCGGCGCCCGCCACCAGTGCGGACAGGGTCGCGCCCAGCACGACGAGGTCTCTTGCTCTGCTGCCAGGGCCCACAACTTCTCCAGGAGCAAGGATGGTTGAGCATGCAGTAAGCGCTGTCGGCGCTCAGCATCGCGGGGCCGGGACATACGCACCAGAGGGCAAAGGGTCACAGTGGGGGAATGCTCGGACATCTTCGCGTGACCGGACGTACCGACGCGACGTCACCACGCCTGCCTGCGCGAGGTGTCGGGGGCCGGCGGCATCGCGGTGGGCGCGTGCCGGTGCGTTCACGACACCGCACCAAGCACAGGTTCTCCGCCCGCGGGGCACGGGAGCGGGCGGCGAAAGAAATCTGTAACAATTCACGATGCGAGACGATTTCACGTGGACATTGACGTGGCCGGATATCGCTGACATTCTCAGCGGTGTGAGTCAAGCTGACATTCTCGTATCGCGCCTGCACGTCGATCTCCGACGGCTCGCCAGCGCACTGTGTGCCGCCGGCCGCTGAAACACGCGCAGCTGAACTCCCTTTCCCTGTCCGGAACCAGGTCCTCTCCCGCCTCCCGGCCCCTGCGCCGGGGGCAACAGCCGGTCTGAGACCTGCCGCCAGGGGCCACTGCCCCAAGGCCGCGGCCACGGTTCGCGACCGCGGACCCACGGCGGGATTCCCGGAGCATCACCCCGGCTGATTCCTCATGCCACGGGCATGCATCTCATTTCAGCTGTTCCGCATTTCTCATTTCCTCTTTCGCCGACCCATTTCCCTGGACGGGCTTTCTTTTCCTGACACCGTCCCAGGCACCTTCGCGTACCCCGAAACGGAATGACTGATGACCTCCATCCTGGCTCTCTCCGGAAGCCCGTCCGTGAACTCGCGCACCGAACTGCTGGTCGAGCAGGCCCTGGGGCGGCTGGCCGTCACCGGCTTCGACGCCGGCCATTTTCGAGTGCGTGAACTGCCCGCCGCAGAGCTGCTGTCCGGCCGGACCGACCACCCAGCTCTGCGCTCGGCCGCCGAGCAGGTGGCCGCCGCGGACGCTCTGATCGTGGCGACGCCCGTCTACAAGGCCTCGTACACCGGGCTGCTGAAGGCCTTCCTCGATCTGCTGCCGCAGTCCGGCCTGGCCGGAAAGACCGTGCTGCCGCTGGTCACCGGCGGCAGCCTCGCCCATGTCCTCACCATCGACTACGCCCTGCGTCCCGTGCTGTCGGCCCTCGGCGCCCGGCATGTCGTGGCCGGGTCCTTCTTCCTCGACAGCCATGTCGAACGGCTCACGGACGGCGGAGCGCAGCTGCGCCCGGAGGCCGCCCTGCGCCTGTTCGACGTCGTCGACGAGTTCATCCACGCCCTGCCCGTCCCGTCCGCCGGTGCGGCGACGTCCGCCTCCCGTGCCCTGTGAAGGAATCCCCCGTGCACACCACATCCCGACGTACCTTCCTCGCCCTGACCGGACTCTCCGCCCTGGCGGTCGCCGGCTGCGGCACGGCGAGCGGCAGCGGCGTACGCAACACCAGAACGCTGCGCTACCAAGGCTCGGCCGGAGCGGTCAGCCCCGCCGAACTCGCCGCGGCCCTGGGCCATCTGGAGGACCTGGAACTCAAGTGGGTCGGCAACACGATCAGCGGCCCGCAGGACATCCAGTCCGCGGCCTCCGGTCAGACCGACTTCGGCGGCGCGTTCAACGGCGCCGTCGTCAAGCTCGCCGCCCGCAAGGCCCCCATCAAGGCCGTGGTCAGCTACTACGGAACCGACAAGGACACCTTCAACGGCTTCTACGTCACCGAGGACAGCCCCATACGCTCGCCGCGCGATCTGCTCGGCAAGAAGGTCGGCATGAACACCCTCGGCGCCCATCACGAGGCGATGCTCGACATCTATCTGAAGCAGCACGGGCTGAGCCGGGCCGAGTCCGAGCGGGTGGAGCGGATCGTCATCCCGCCCGTCAACACCGAACAGTCGCTGCGCCGCGGCCAGATAGAGGTGGGCGTCCTCGGCGGCATCCTGCGCGACAAGGCCCTGGACGCCGGCGGCGTCCGCAAACTGTTCAGCGACTACGACCTCCGGGGTGCCTTCAGCGCCGGCACCTATGTGTTCACCGAACGCTTCATCGAGCAGAACCCCGAGACCGTACGCACCTTTGTGACGGGCGTCGGCAAGGCCCTGGACTGGTCGCGCACCACTCCGCGCGACGAGGTGGTGGCCAGGCTGACCGAGATCGTCGAGAAGCGCGGGCGCAACGAGAGCACCGATCCGCTCAAGTACTGGCGCTCCTACGGCGTCTCGGCGCCCGGCGGCCGTATCGCCGCGAAGGAACTGACCGTCTGGAACGACTGGCTGTCCGACCGCGGAGACGTCAAGCCCGGGCAGGCCGACATCGACGAGCTCTACACCAACGAGTTCAACGATGCTGCCACGAAGGGGCGGTGAGACATGACCGCGAAAATCAGCTTCCGAGGCATCTCGAAGACCTTCCCCGTCAAGGGAGGGCACCGGGACGTCATAGCGCTGGACGGCATCGATCTCGACATCGCGGCCGGAGAGTTCACCGTGATCGTCGGCCCGAGCGGCTGCGGCAAATCGACACTGCTCGATCTGCTCGGCGGTCTGTCCCGGCCCACCAGCGGCGAGATCCTGCTGGACGGCGAACCGGTGACCGGTCCGGGCCTGGACCGGGGCATCGTCTTCCAGCAGTACGCGCTGCTGCCGTGGCGCACGGCCCTGGGAAATGTGGAGTTCGGCCTGGAGGCCACCGGTGTACCGCGCCGCGAACGGTCCGGCCGTGCCAGGGACTATCTGGCGCTGGTGGGGCTGACCGGCTTCGAGGACCGTCATCCGCACGAGCTGTCCGGCGGGATGCGCCAGCGGGTCGCGATCGCCCGCAGCCTCGCCTACGACCCCGATGTCCTGCTGATGGACGAGCCGTTCGCGGCGCTGGACGCCCAGACCCGGGAGTCGTTGCAGGACGAGCTGCTGCGGATCTGGCAGCGCACCGGCAAGACGATCGTCTTCATCACGCACGGCATCGACGAGGCGGTACGGCTCGGTCAGCGGGTCGCCGTGCTCACCTCGCGGCCCGGCCGCATCAAGGAGATCGTGCCGATCGGTCTCGGTGCCCGTGCGGCCGACGACGATCCGCGCTCCAGCCCCGAGTTCGCGCACCACCGCCGTCAGATCTGGAGCCTGTTGCGCGACGAGGTCACACGCGCGCAGCAACAGGAGAGGGAGGCCGCAGCGCCATGAGCATCATCACCGAGATGACGGCCCGGCCGGCCGTCGGTGCGATCGGCGCGGACCCCGGCACCGACGCCGTGCCGGCCGTGCCCGCCGCCCCCGCCCAAGTGCCCAGGGCGCCGTCCCTCCTGCGCCGCGCCGGCCGGGCCATGGTGGGCGTCCTCACCCGCACCGTGGCGGTCCTGACGCTGATCGCCGTGTGGGAGGCGGCACCACGGCTCGGTCTGGTCGACCGGACCTTCCTGCCGCCCTTCTCCGAAGTGGCCGTCGCCTGGTGGCAGTTGTTGCGGGACGGGCAGCTCGGCGAGCACACCTGGGCCAGTCTGGGCCGCTCGTTCACGGGATTCGGACTGGCCGTCGCCTTCGCGGTGCCGCTGGGCCTGCTGATCGGCTGGTACCGGCCGCTCGCGGACTTCCTCGAGCCGCTGCTGGAGGTCTTCCGCAACACGGCGGCGCTCGCGCTTCTGCCGGTGTTCGTCCTGCTGCTGGGCATCGGCGAGACCTCGAAGGTCTCCATCGTGGTGTACGCCTGCACCTGGCCGATCCTGCTGAACACCATCAGCGCCGTGCGCACGGTCGATCCGACGCTGCTCCGGCTCGCCCGATCGATGGATCTGCCGGCCCCGGGGATCTTCCAGAAGGTGATCCTGCCCGCGTCCGTGCCGACCGTGTTCACCGGCATCCGGCTGGCCGGCGCCGGGGCGATCCTGGTACTGGTCGCCGCCGAAATGGTCGGCGCGAAGGCCGGGCTCGGCTATCTGGTCAACGCCTCGCAGTTCAATTTCGCGATCCCCGAGATGTACGCCGGGATCATCACCATCTCCGCCATCGGCGTCGCCTTCAACCAGCTGCTCGTGGCGATCGAGCGCCGTTTCACGTCCTGGCGCACCCCTACCGGAAACTGAGGACCAGCCCATGTCCGCCGACACCCCACGGCAGTTCCATCTCAACGCGTTCCTGATGAACGCGGGCCACCACGACGCCGCCTGGCGCCACCCGCGCACCCAGCCCGAGCGGATCACCGATCTGTCGTACTTCCAGGAGCTCGCGCGCACCGCGGAGCGCGGCAGACTCGACTCGCTGTTCCTCGCGGACGGCGTCGCCCTGTGGGGCAATGCCCGCTACAACGCGGTCGGCGGGTTCGAGCCGCTGACCCTGCTGTCCGCGCTGGCCGTGGCGACCGAGCACATCGGTCTGATCGCGACGGTCTCCACCACGTTCAACGAACCCTTCCATGTGGCCCGGAAGTTCGCCTCGCTCGACCATCTCAGCGGCGGCCGGGCCGGCTGGAACATCGTCACCTCGGGCAATGTGGCCGAGGCGCGCAACTTCGGCCGCGAGGAGCACCTGGAGCACTCGCTGCGCTACGAACGGGCCACCGAGTTCCTCGACGTGACGCGCGCCCTGTGGGACAGCTGGCGGGACGACGCGGCCGTCATCGACCGCGAGCGCGGTGTCTACGCCGAGGAGGACGCGGTCCGTGCGATCGAGCACCGCGGCGACCACTTCCGGGTCGACGGTCCGCTCAATGTGCCGCGCTCACCGCAGGGCCATCCACTGCTGGTGCAGGCCGGATCGTCGGAGGACGGGAAGGAGTTCGCGGCTCGGTACGCGGAGGCGGTGTTCACCGCCCAGCAGACGCTCGCCGACGGGCAGACCTTCTACAAGGACCTGAAGTCGCGCCTGGCGAAGTACGGCCGCACGGCGGACCAGTTGAAGATCCTGCCGGGGATCTGCCCTGTCATCGGAGGCACCGAGGCCGAGGCCCGGGCGCTCGAGGACGAGCTGACCGATCTGCAGGTCCCCGCGTACGGTCTGCAGCAGCTTTCCGGGATGCTCGGCACCGATCTGTCCGGTCTGCCGCTGGATGGGCCGCTGCCCGAGCTCCCCGAGGAGCGCGACATCAACGGCAACAAGTCCCGGTTCACGCTCGTGGCTGAGCTGGCCCGGCGCGAGAGCCTGACCATCCGCGAGCTGATCGCCCGGCTCGGCGGCGGCCGCGGGCACCGGGTGTTCGCGGGTACGCCGGAGCAGATCGCCGACCAGCTCGAGGAGTGGTTCACCCAGGGTGCGGCGGACGGCTTCAACATCATGCCGCCGTATCTGCCCGGCGGCCTCGACGACTTCGTCGACCATGTCGTGCCACTGCTGCAGCGGCGGGGACTGTTCCGCACCGAGTACGCGGGGCGCACGCTGCGCGACCGCTACGGCCTCGAGCGGCCCGCCGGCCGCTCGGCCGCCTGATTCCGCCCGGCTTCCCGTTCACCGGTTCCATCCGAAGAGAGGCAGCATTCCCATGACCAGTACCGGTTTCGACATCCGCCGCGTCGGCGGCCGTATCGGCGCGGAGGTCCTCGGCGTCGACATCTCCACCGACCTCGACCCAGCCATCGTCTCGGAGATCAACGCGGCTCTGCTCGAGCACAAGGCGCTCTTCTTCCGCGGCCAGCAGCTCGACGACGCCGCGCAGATCCGCTTCGCCTCGCTCTTCGGCGAGCTGACGACGGCGCATCCCACGGTTCCTTCGGTGGACGGTCAGCCGCACATCCTGCCCGTCGACGGTGACGAGGGCATCCGTGCCAATCAGTGGCACACGGATGTCACGTTCGTCAGGACCCCGCCCAAGGCGTCCACGCTGCGCAGCCTTGTCGTCCCGCCGTACGGCGGGAACACGCTGATCGCCAACTCCGCGGCCGCCTACCGGGATCTGCCGGACGCGGTGCGTGAGCTGGCAGACCGGTTGCGGGCCGTGCACACCAACGCCTACGACTACGCGGAGCCGAAGTCCGAGAAGGCGGCCGAGCACCGTCGGCGGTTCGTGTCCACGAGGTACCGCACCGAGCACCCGGTGGTGCGGGTGCACCCCGAATCGGGTGAGAGGGGTCTGTTCATCGGCGGCTTCGCACAGTCGCTGGTGGGGCTCTCGCCTTCGGAGTCCCGTGACATCCTGCGCATCCTGCAGTCGTATGTGACCCGTCCGGAGAATGTGGTGCGCTGGACGTGGGCGCCGGGTGACCTGGTGCTGTTCGACAACCGCATCACGCAGCACTACGCGCCGGACGACTACGGCGACCTGCCGCGGCTGCTGCACCGGGTGACCGTCGCGGGTGATGTGCCGGTGGGTGTCGACGGGGAGACGAGCCGGGTTCTCGAGGGCGACGAGGCGGCGCACTACACGCCGACCGCGGCCTGACACGGCGTGGGGCGGGTGGGACACCTCTCGGTGTCCCACCCGCCCCACTCGTTACTGCGATGCGTCAGCGCTGGTTGTCAGCCCTGGGCGCTGCGGCGCTTGCGCGCGGCCCACATGATGCCGCCACCGGCCACGATGACGGCCGCGGCAGCACCGGCGATCAGCGGCGTGGCACTGGAGGAGCCGGTCTCGGCCAGGTCCGGCTCGTCGGGGCTCGGCTCGGCCGACGGCGTCGCGGTGGCGGGGGTGCTCGTGCTCGGCGTCGCCGTGGTGGGCGTGTCCGACGGGGTCGGAGTGGCGGTGGTGGGCGTGTCCGACGGGGTCGGGGTGGCGGACGGAGTCGGCGTCTCCTCCTCGCACACCGGAGCCGTCTTGGTCTCGTCACGCGAGAAACGGTCGCCGTCCTCGGCCTTCACGATGAGGCGGACGGACAGTTCCTTGTCGTGCTCGGGAAGTTCCAGCGTCTTGCTGAAGTCGTTCCCGAACGTCTCGGTGGGCAGCAGGTCCTTGCCGTCGACCGTGATGGTCACGGTGTTCTCGGTGTTGCGACCGTACGCCTTCAGCTCCACGTTGACCTCGTCGCAGGTCACGTTCCACACGGGGGTGTGCGCCAGGGCCGGAGCGGCCGACAGGCCGACGCCGAGCGCACCGACGGTCGCGGCGGCTATGAGGGCCCCCGAACGCCGCCACGATCTTTTGACTTGAGTCACTGCTTTCCTCCACGAATTCGCGCACCACCCAACGGGCGGTGCGCGCACCCTACCGCCGACGCACCACGGGTCAACATCCGCCCCACGACTCGTAATGCAGCAGTTGGCTCAATCGCGTCATTCGCGGTCGGAATGGGTGATGCGAACCCAGGCCGGCAGCAGGAACCAGCACAGGACGAACCACACCACCATGCCGACGACCAGCCACGTCGCGGTCGTATCGGCGATGGCCACGCGCAGGATCAGCAGCAGTGCCGAGGCCATGGTGCACAGCAGGAGGATCAGTCCCAACTGGGTCAGCCGCGAGGCCCAGTCGACGGTCTGGGGCTTGAGCCGGCGCCCCGTGAGCAGCCGGTGGAACGACACCGGGCCGATGAGCGCACCGGTTGTCGCCGCTCCGAGCATCACCGTGACGGTGTAGATCGTCCGGTCGGTGTCGGACAGTTCCACGAAGCGCGGCTGGAAGACCACGGTGAGCAGGAATCCGAACAGGATCTGCACACCGGTCTGCGCGACGCGCAGTTCCTGGAGGAGATCGCCCCAGCGGCGGTCCGCCCGCTCCTCCTCCGTCTCGTCGCGTCCACGGTCGGGGCGCTTGTCTCCATCCATCGCGTGTTCCTCCCGTCGGTGCGTGCTGCGGCGAATCCGGGGCAGCCGCAGTGTGGAGGTGCAAATCATGGTTCCTATCCTGCTTGTTCTCCTCCTGGCTGTCGTCCTGTTCGGCGCCGGGTTCGCCTTGAAGGCCCTGTGGTGGATCGCCCTGATCGTGCTGGCGATCTGGCTCCTCGGGTTCCTGATGCGGAGCACGACAGCCGCGGGCGGACGGTCCCGCTGGTACCGGTGGTAGCGGTGCCGCGAGCGGCCGACCCACCGGTCGGCCGTTCTGCACGGCGGCGGCCGACGGGCTCCGGGCCCGTCGGCCGCCGCCGTGCGTTCACCTCCACGGTGCGCCGCCCGCCTCGCACCCCGTCAGTGGTCATCGGCTGACCATCGCCTCCCCGACCAGCAGCCTCAGGGCCGCTGCGATCGACTCGGCGTCGATACCGGCCAGGTGGAGCTGCTCGGCGGGCGTCGCCGACGCCGGGATGACACGTACGCCGAGACGTACCAGCCTCGGCATCGGGCGGCCGTCGGCGAACGCCTCCGCCACGGCGTCACCCACTCCGCCCTCGACGCGGTGGTCCTCGACCGTCATCAGGCATCCGGTGTCGTCGGCCGCCTCCTGAAGTGTCCGCGCGTCCACGGGTTTGACCGAGTACAGGTCGATCACCCTTACGGCGATGCCCTCCCCGGCCAGCAGGTCGGCCGCGCGCAGCGCCTCGTGCACCGTCACGCCGGCGGCCACCACGCACACCTGGTCGTGCCCGGAGCTGCGGAGCACCTTCGAGCCGCCGGCCCGGAAGGCGTCGCCCGCTGAGTAGAGGACGGGCGTGTCGCCACGAGTGGTGCGCAGATAGCTGACGCCGGGCAGGTCGGCCATGGCGGCGACGAGAGCGGCCGTGGAGGTCGCGTCGCAGGGGTAGAACACGGTGCTGCCGGGCACAGCACGGAACATGGCCAGGTCCTCGAGGCCCATCTGGGACGGGCCGTCCTCGCCGATGGCGACACCCGCGTGCGATCCCACCACGTTGATGTCCGCCCGGCTGACGGCCGCCATACGGATGAAGTCATGGGCGCGGGTCAGGAACGCGGCGAAGGAGGCGGCGAAGGGGACATAGCCCCTGGCCTGCAGCCCCACCGACGCGGCCACCAACTGCTGTTCGGCGATGTAGCACTGGAAGTAGCGGCCGGGATGTTTCTCGGCGAAGTATTCGGTACGGGTCGAATCGCCGACCTCGGCGTCCAGTGCCACGACATCGGTGCGTGCGGAGCCGAGCGCGGCGAGCGCCTTCCCGTAGGCCGTACGGGTGGCGACCTGGTCGCCGACACGGAAGACCGGCAGGGTCAGCGGGCCGTCGGGCTGTGCGCCGAGCACCCGTGCGGTGGGCGGCTCCTGGACCGCCACCCGGGCCGACCTGATGCCGCCGAGCTCCTGTATCGCTGCCTCCGCGTCGGGCAGGGGTTTGCCGTGGTGGCCTTCGCGGTCCGCCACGTCGGCCACGCCGTGTCCCTTCTCGGTGCGGGCGAGGATCGCGGTGGGCCGGCCGATCTCGGAGACGGCCTCGGTGAGCGCGGCGTCGATCTCTCCGATGTCGTGGCCGTCGATCTGAACGGTGTGCCAGCCGAAAGCCTGCAGCCGGCGGGCGTAGGCGTCGAGGTCCCGGCCCAGGCGGGTGGGACCGCGCTGGCCGAGCCGGTTGACATCGACGATCAGCGTCAGATTCTCCAGATGCTCGTACGCGGCGTGCTCGACGGCCTCCCAGACGGAGCCCTCCGCCATCTCGCTGTCGCCCGCGAGCACCCATACCCGGCAGGGGATCCGGTCGAGCTTCTTCCCGGCCAGCGCCATGCCCACGCCGATCGGCAGGCCCTGGCCCAGCGACCCGGTGGCCACGTCGACCCAGGGCAGCCGCGGGGTGGGATGGCCTTCCAGGCGACTGCCCTGGTGACGGAAAGTGAGCAGTTCATCGTCGTCGATGACTCCCGCCGCCCGGTACAGGGCGTACAGCAGCGGTGAGGCATGGCCTTTGGAGAAGATCAGCCGGTCGTTGCCGGGCAGATCCGGCCGGTCGAAGTCGTAGCGCAGATGGCGCGCGAGGAGTACGGCGGCGATGTCCGCGGCGGACATGGACGAGGTCGGGTGCCCGGAGCCCGCGGCGTCGGCGGCGCGGACCGCGTCCACCCGCAACTGCTGGCCCAGTTCCGCCAGTTGTTCGTCCTTCGGTGATTGCGATGTCATCTCACGCTCCTTGGGGGAAACACCCGGATTTCGGGCGGTGGAGCGCTGTCCGGGTGCCCCCGGACCCGGCGGCCAAACCGCGGTGGTGCCGTGCCGCAGGGCGGGACCTGTCAGGTGAGGTGGGGCCGCTCAGGTGTAGGGGTGCTGATTCCGCTGTTCATCGACGACGGGCGTCGACGGGGGCACGATGACGCGCCGCCGTTTGGCGATGCTGGTGAAGGTGGCGACGCCTATGAGACCGACGGCCATCAGAATCATGCCGATGACATCGAGGTTGGCGCCCTTCACCTCCCAGTCGGTGGCGAACGTGAGGATCGCCCCGGCGGCGATCAGGATGATGCATCCGCCCAGACCCATGTGACTCACCCATTTCTCTCGGTTGTTTCTCTCGGTCGGCTGGTCCGGTTCGGGTACCCGCCCCAGGTACGGACATGCGGGTCGGCACGGGGGCGTCGGTAGGGCACCGGGTGCAAAGGATCAAGTGCGGACCGGAGAGGGCAAGGTCACAGGCCTTTCCCCTGCTGCACCTTTGGGAGCGTGTCCTAGCATCTGAGCATGACGGTCCTCCCCGATGACGGGTTTTCTTTGGCCGCCGAGTTCCCGGATGCGACCCATGAACAGTGGCAGCGCCTGGTCGAAGGCGTGCTGCGCAAGACAGGTAAGGACGCCCAGGGCTCGGCGGCCGAGGATGTACTCTCCACGGCTCTCGAGGACGGGCTCGTCGCCCGTCCCCTGTACACCACTCGCGACAACGCTCAAGGCTCCGGTTTCCCCGGTTTCGCCCCCTTCACCCGGGGCGGCAAACCCGAGGGCGCCGCGGTGTCCGGCTGGGACGTGCGCCAGCGCCATGACCGGTCGGATCCGGTGCGCACCAACGAAGCGGTGCTGAGCGACCTGGAGAACGGGGCCGCCTCGGTCTGGCTGGCCGTAGGCGAGGCCGGCGTGCCCGTCGACGCGATCGGCACCGCCCTCGACGGTGTGTACCTCGACCTGGCTCCGGTCGTGCTCGACGCGGGCAGCGAATTCGCTGCGGCCGCCAAGGAGTTGCTGCGCCTGTACGAGGAGCGTGGCATCGCGCCCGAGGCCGCGCTCGGCAGTCTCGGCGCGGACCCCCTGGGCCACGCCGCGCGCACCGGCCGGTACGGGAACCTGGCGGCGGAGCTGGCCTCGGCCACCGAACTGGCCGTGCTGTGCGACCGCACCTACCCGGGCGTCCGGGCCATCGCGGTCGACGCGCTGCCGTACCACGAGGCCGGTGCCTCGGCCGCCCAGGAGCTTGGCTGCTCGCTGGCGAGCGGTGTGGCCTGGCTGCGCGAGCTGACCGCGGCCGGTCTGAGCGTGGAGGCGGCCTGCGGACAGCTGGAGTTCCGGTACGCGGCGAGCGCCGACCAGTTCCTGACGATCGCGAAGCTGCGCGCGGCGCGCCGGCTGTGGTCCCGGGTCGCCGAGGTGTGCGGCGCCGAGCCCGCCGCCGGTGCCCAGCGCCAGCACGCGGTGACGTCGGCGGTGATGATGACCCGCCGCGACCCCTGGGTGAACATGCTGCGCACCACGGTGGCCTCGCTGGCCGCAGGTGTGGGCGGCGCCGACGCGGTGACCGTGCTGCCGTTCGACCACGCGCTGGGGCTGCCGGACGCGTTCGCGCGCCGGATCGCCCGCAACACCTCGACGATTCTGCTCGAGGAGTCGCATCTGGGCCGTGTCATCGACCCGGCGGGCGGCTCCTGGTACGTGGAGCAGCTGACCGACGAACTCGCGCACGCGGCCTGGCAGTGGTTCCAGGAGATCGAGCAAGCGGGCGGTCAGTCCGCGGCGCTGCAGAGCGGTCTGATCGCGCAACGGCTCGGCGCCACGTGGGAGAGCCGCAGCAAGAACCTGGCCAAGCGCCGCGAACCGGTCACGGGCGTCAGCGAGTTCCCGTTGCTGGCCCAGACGCCGGTGGAGCGCGACCCTGCCCCGGCGCTGCCGGACGGAGGCCTGCCCAGGGTGCGCCGAGACGAGGCGTTCGAGGCACTGCGGGCCCGCTCGGACGCGCATCTGGCCGCGACCGGGACCCGGCCGCGGGTGTTCCTTGCCGCGCTGGGGCCGGCGGCCGCGCACACCGCGCGGGTGACGTTCGCCGCCAATCTGTTCCAGGCCGGCGGCATCGAGCCGGTGCACGAACCGGTCTCCGTGGATGCGGCGAGTGCCGCGCAGGCGTTCAAGGACAGCGGGGCCGCGGTGGCGTGCATCTGCTCCAGCGACGCGCTGTACGCGGAGCAGGCCGGGCCGGTCGCCGAGGCCCTGAAGTCGGCGGGCGCGCAGCGGGTGTTCCTCGCCGGGCGTCCCGGCGAGCAGCGAGAGACGTACGAAAGAGCCGGGGTCGACGAGTTCGTCGTCGCGGGCGGCGACGCGGTCGCCGTGCTGACCTCGGTCCTCGACCGGATCGGAGTGGCGTGATGGGCATCCCGGATTTCACGGGGATCGAACTGGGCCCGGGCGCCGTGGCCGGCGTGAGCGAGGACCAGTGGCGCAGTGCCGTCAAGGAGTCCGCGGGCCAGGACGACGCCGACCTGGTGTGGGAGACCCCGGAGGGCATCCCGGTCAAGCCGCTGTACACCGAGCGGGACCTGGAAGGCCTCGACTTCCTGCGGACGTACCCCGGAGTGGCGCCGTATCTGCGCGGCCCGTACCCGACGATGTACGTCAACCAGCCCTGGACGATCCGTCAGTACGCGGGCTTCTCCACGGCCGAGGAGTCGAACGCCTTCTACCGCCGTAATCTCGCGGCCGGCCAGAAGGGGCTGTCGGTCGCGTTCGACCTGCCGACGCACCGCGGGTACGACAGCGACCACCCGCGGGTGACCGGCGATGTCGGCATGGCGGGTGTGGCGATCGACTCGATCTACGACATGCGCCAGCTGTTCGACGGGATTCCGCTGGACAAGATGAGCGTGTCGATGACGATGAACGGCGCGGTGCTGCCCGTGCTCGCGCTGTACATCGTGGCCGCCGAGGAGCAGGGCGTACCGCCCGAGAAGCTGGCCGGGACCATCCAGAACGACATCCTCAAGGAGTTCATGGTCCGCAACACCTACATCTATCCGCCAGGCCCCTCGATGCGGATCATCTCGGACATCTTCGCGTACACCTCGCAGAAGATGCCCCGCTACAACTCCATCTCCATCTCCGGCTACCACATCCAGGAGGCCGGAGCGACCGCCGACCTGGAGCTCGCGTACACGCTGGCCGACGGCATGGAGTATCTGCGGGCGGGCATCGAGGCCGGCCTGGACGTGGACTCGTTCGCACCGCGGCTGTCGTTCTTCTGGGCGATCGGCATGAACTTCTTCATGGAGGTCGCCAAGCTGCGGGCGGCGCGGCTGCTGTGGGCGAAGCTGGTGAAGAAGTTCGACCCGAAGAGCCCCAAGTCGCTGTCCCTGCGCACCCATTCGCAGACCTCCGGCTGGTCGCTGACGGCGCAGGACGTCTTCAACAACGTCACCCGCACCTGCGTCGAGGCGATGGCCGCGACGCAGGGACACACGCAGTCGCTGCACACCAACGCCCTGGACGAGGCGCTCGCGCTGCCCACCGACTTCTCGGCACGTATCGCCCGCAACACCCAGCTGCTGCTGCAGCAGGAGTCGGGCACCTGCCGGGTCATCGACCCGTGGGGCGGCAGCGCGTACGTCGAGAAGCTCACGCACGATCTGGCCCGCCGCGCCTGGCAGCACATCGAGGAGGTCGAGGCCGCCGGCGGCATGGCCAAGGCCATCGACGCCGGTATCCCCAAGCTCCGGGTGGAGGAGGCCGCGGCCCGTACACAGGCCCGTATCGACTCCGGCCGCCAGCCGGTGATCGGAGTCAACAAGTACCGGGTGGACAGCGACGAGCAGATCGAGGTGCTCAAGGTCGAGAACTCCCAGGTGCGGGCCCAGCAGGTGGAGAAGCTGCGGCGGCTGCGGGCCGAGCGCGACGAGGCCGTCTGCCAGGACGCCCTGCGCGCCCTGACCGCGGCGGCCGAGGCCGGTGCCGCCAAGGGCGGCAGCCTGGAGGGCAATCTGCTGGCGCTGGCGGTCGACGCGGCGCGCGCGATGGCGACCGTCGGTGAGATCTCGGACGCACTGGAGACGGTGTACGGCCGGCACTCGGGCCAGATCCGTACGATCTCCGGCGTGTACCGCAACGAAGCTGGGGAGTCGCCTTCCGTGGACCGCACCCGCGCGCTGGTCGACGAGTTCGAGCAGGCCGAGGGCCGCAGGCCGCGCATCCTGGTCGCCAAGATGGGCCAGGACGGTCATGACCGTGGCCAGAAGGTGATCGCCACCGCCTTCGCCGACCTCGGCTTCGACGTCGACGTCGGCCCGCTGTTCCAGACGCCGGCCGAGGTGGCCCGCCAGGCGGTGGAGGCCGATGTGCACATCGTCGGCGTCTCGTCGCTGGCCGCGGGGCATCTGACGCTGGTGCCCGCGCTGCGCGAGCAGCTGGCGGCCGAAGGGCGCGAGGACATCATGATCGTCGTCGGCGGCGTGATCCCGCCGCAGGACGTCCCCACCCTGCGGGAGATGGGCGCGGCAGCGGTCTTCCCGCCGGGCACGGTGATCCCGGACGCTGCCCGGGACCTTGTGCGGACCCTGGCAGGCTCGCTCGGCCACGAGCTGTAGGCCCATGCCACCGAAGATCGACATCGACGCCTATGTGAAGGGCGTACGTGAGGGGTCGCGGGCGTACATCGCCCGCGCCGTCACGCTCGTGGAGTCCACCCGTCCCGACCATCGCGTGCTCGCGCAGCAGCTGCTCACACAGCTGCTGCCGTACTCGGGGACGGCGCGGCGGGTGGGCATCAGCGGGGTGCCCGGGGTCGGCAAGTCCACGTTCATCGACGCGCTCGGGACGATGCTCACCGGACTCGGCCACCGGGTGGCCGTGCTGGCCGTCGACCCGTCGTCCACCCGCACGGGCGGGTCCATCCTGGGGGACAAGACCCGGATGGAACGCCTCGCGGTGGACCCGGCGGCGTTCGTACGGCCCTCCCCCAGCGCGGGCACACTCGGCGGCGTGGCCAAGGCGACCCGCGAGACGATCATCGTGATGGAGGCCGGCGGCTACGACGTGGTGCTGGTGGAGACGGTCGGCGTCGGCCAGTCGGAGACCACGGTCGCCGGCATGGTGGACTCCTTCCTGCTGCTCAGCCTCGCCCGCACCGGGGACCAGCTCCAGGGCATCAAGAAGGGCGTGCTGGAACTCGCCGACGTGATCGCGGTGAACAAGGCGGACGGCCCGCATGAGCGCGACGCCCGCTCCGCGGCCCGCGAACTGGCCGGTGCGCTGCGGCTGATGCATCCGGCGGACGCCGCCTGGACTCCGCCCGTGCTGTCCTGCAGCGCGCGGGAGAGCACCGGACTCGACGTGGTGTGGGAGCGGCTGGAGCAGCACCGCAAGGTGCTCGACTCGACCGGGCGGCTGGCGGCCAAACGGCGTGACCAGCAGATCGAGTGGACCTGGGCGATGGTCCACGACGCACTGCTCGACCGGCTGCGCCGCCACCCCGAGGTGCGCGATCTCGCCCCGCAGCTGGAACAGCGGGTGCGGGACGGCGTTCTGACGGCGACGCTCGCGGCCGAGCGCATCCTCGAGGCGTTCCGGCAACCGGACACTCCGCGCTGAAGGCGGGCCCGGGAAGGACGGGCTCGGGGCCGGACCGCCGTCCGGCCCCGAGCCCGTCCTGCGTTCGTCCCACGGCCGCTCGGCCGGTGCACCGGGTCCCCGCGCACGGCGCGCCCAAACCTTGGCGGGACGCCGTGTCGGCTGCGGTCAGCCGGGTACTCGGCTGCGACACCGACCGGTGCCGGAGCAACCGAGGAGCATGGCCATGCTGATCGCATTTCTGATGGCTCCCCAAGGGGTCGAACAGGTCGAGCTCACCGAGCCGTGGGAGGCGGTGACCGACGCCGGCGACAAGCCGCGGCTGCTGTCGACGAAGGCAGGTCGTATCCAGGCCTTCCACCATCTCGACAAGGCGGACACCTTCCCGGTCGACGAGGTGGTTGCCTCCGCGTCGGCCGACGAGTACGGCGCGCTGGTGCTGCCCGGCGGGCTGGCCAATCCGGACTCGTTGCGCATGGACCAGGACGCGGTCGCCTTCGTGCGCGCGTTCTTCGACGCGGGCAAGCCGGTCGCGGCGATCTGTCACGCCCCGTGGACGCTGGTGGAGGCCGATGTGGTGCGCGGCCGCACGCTGACGTCGTGGCCGAGCCTGCGCACCGACATCCGCAACGCCGGCGGCATGTGGGTGGACGAGCCGGTGCGGATCTGCACCGCCGCCCCTGGCCCGCTGATCACCAGCCGGAAGCCGGGCGACCTCAAGGACTTCTGCGCGGCGCTCACCACCGAGTTCGCCAGGGCGGCCGCCGAGATGGCGAGCCGCTGAACGGCACCACCTCACCGGTGTCGCCGCTCATGCCTCACCCGACTCGCACTCCCTGGTCCGCGCGCCGGAGCGGGTGCGGCCGGAGGCGACGGGGCGCTGAGGATGGCGCCGCAGGTACTCGGCCTCGAGTTCGGCCATTCGGACGTTGTGCGCGGCGAGCGCGGAGTCCGAGCCGTACAGCAGAGTGTCATGACGGCTGCGGTGGATGTTCTGCAGTTCACGCAGCAGATCCGGCTCATCGAGCCGTTCCGGGTCGACGCCCCGGTGCCCCTCGGTCTCCTTCACGGCGACCGTCCCCTTTCCGTGTCCGTGTCCCGGCCGTGGTGTGTGGCCGATGACCTTGTGGGTACCCGCTGGGCACGCGATACCCGGCCTTCTTGGAGGACGTCATGCGACTGTCGTTCCTCAACACTCTCTACGAACGGCCCGGCCCATGGGCCAGCGTCCACCTCGATACCGGCCGTACCGCCGAGTCCACCCCGGCACGGCGAGAGCTGCAAGCCCGCGAGGCGTGCGGCGCGCTGCGCAGGCAGGGAGCCGACGAAGCGACCGGACAGGCGGTGTACGAAGCCCTGACCGGGGAGCCAGGCCCGGCGGGCGGGGCCGGACGTGCGGTCTTCGCCGCGGGCGGCCAGGTCGTGCTCGACCGGCCGCTGGCCACCGCCCCGCCGATCGCGGTGGACACCCGCTGGTCGGCACTGCCGAGAGTCGCTCCACTGCTGGATCTCGCCGCGCAGGAGCCGGTGTGCCTGGTTGCGTACATCGACCGCATCGGCGCGGACCTCGAGGTGCGTACCCCGCTCGGCCGCACGTCCGCGGGGCAGGCGCAGGGCCTGGACTGGCCGGTCCACCGCGCCGGACGCGACGAGCTGTCGGACAGCCATTTCCAGCGGAGCGTCGAGAACACCTGGGAGCACAACGCCGAGGAGGTGGCGAAGGCGATTGTCAAGTGTCAGGAAGAGGCCCATGCCGATGTGATCGTGCTGGCCGGCGATGTCCGGGAGCGCCGGTCGGTGCACCGCAGGCTGCCCGCCGGGCTGCAGGACCGCGTCGTCGAGTCCGGGCACGGGGGCCGCGCCGAAGGTGCCTCCGCCAAGCTGCTGGACGAGGACGTGAAGCGTGCGGCTGAGGAGCATGTGCGCGGGAGCGCCGCAGCCGGGCTGGACCGCTTCCGTTCCGCGCACGAGACCGCGGCGGAGGGGGTGCGCCCGCTCGTGGATGCGGCCCGGGAGCACCGGATCGCCGAGTTGTTCGTCTGCCCGGAGGGCGGGGACACCCACCGCGAGGTGTGGGTGGGTCCGGAGCCCGACCAGGTGGCTGTGCGCCGTTCCGACGCCCATTACCTCGGTGAGATGCATCCGTCGTCCGCGCGTGCGGATGATGCGCTGCTGCGCTCGGCGGCGATGACCGGTGCGCCGGCCCAGGTGGTGCACATCGACGGCGTGGGGTCCGTGCCGGCCGGCGGTCTCGGCGCGCTGCTGCGCTGGCCCTATCACGACGGTGAGCACCAGTGAGCGTCTGGCACCCGAGACCGGGCCCACGCTGGTGATGACGCGGGTGCGCTGCTGGAGGCACACGGACGCAGCTCGCCGACCGGGCGGGGAGCGCGGTTGCGAGGCACCCGGCAGCCGCTGTACCGGCCGCTCGTCCTGTCCGGAGCGCCTGCGGGCCAGACAACCGCGCTCCCCGCCGGTGGGCTGTCGGGATCAATGGCCCCGGCTCGTCCTGTCCTACCGGCCGGTTGACCGGTCGACCGGCCGCGTCCGCAGCGCCACCGCGCTCGCAGCCCCCCGCGCGCTCCACAACGCCGGGCCGCGCAGCCCCGGGGCGATGGCCGCGCCCCCGGCACCGGCGACGCCCGGGATCCGGTGCCGTCTGTGCCGCGGGCGAGATCAGTGGCCCAGCTTGTCCTTGAGCTCGGCCTTGTTCATGGAGGAGCGGCCGTGCAGATTGCGGCGCTGTGCCTCGGCGTACAGCTGGTCGTAGGTGGGTCCCTGAGCGCCGCTGTGCGAGCGCTTGCCGCCGCGCCGTGACGACGACATGTCCTCGATGGAGCTCTTACTGGCCGTACGGGACTCCCCGGAGCGGGCGCGTTCCTTGTTCACCGTCCGCGCGGCGATCTCCTTCGCCCGCTCCGTGCTCTCTCCGCGCTCCTCGGCGCTCTCCTTGATGTGCTCGTACTGGCGTTCCCTCTTCGGGCTCGATCCGCGAGGCATGACCGCTCCTTCGGCTGTCCGGGGCCGCGTGGCGGCGAATCGTGTGTGCGGGTACCCGGCAGCCTCGCCACCACTCGTCCTCCCCCGGGCCCGCGTAAAATCCAGACCGGGCGCGATCGCACAGTGGTCGCCTTGACTGCTCGGGATGGGAGTGGTCGTGGTCATGCCTGCCCCGGAGCCTTGGGGACCGAGCGGCGAGACATCCGCCTTCGCCGCCCGGCTGGCCGACGAGAACACCGCCCTGCGCGAGGAACTGAGGCGCCGGCATCTGACCGATCTGGCCGCCGGCGTTCTGGCGGCCCAGCTCGGCGCCACGCCCGCCGAGGCCGCCGAGCACCTGGCCCGTCTGGCCGAGTCGGCCAACGTGACCCGCGAGGACATCGCCGCGGACATCGTGAACGCCGTCGCGGGCACCACCGCCGTCACGGCGCCACCCCCCGCCACGGAAGACGCGGCATCCGCCATCAGTGCCCGGCGGGTACGGCAGGTCATCACGGCGGCGGAGACGGACCCCACCGTGAACCAGGGCGCGGCCACCCTGCTGGACGGCGGCCTGCGACCGCTGGGCGTGCAGAGTCTGTGGCTCTGGGCACTGACCGGATCGGGCTGCCTCCGGCTCGCGGGACACGCCGGAGTCGGCGCCCTGGAGGCAGCACAGTGGCAGTGGATTCCGCCGTCCGCTCCCCCACCGTTCCGCTCGGCGCTGGTGGACGGGTCACCGGTGTGGCTGCCGGACGGAGCCCCCGACGGCGACCGGCTTCCCGGCCCGTCGCCGTGGGCGGCCCGCGGTTTCGTCCCGCTGCGGCTGCGCGGTTCGACCGTGGGTCTGGCGCTGGCCGTCTGGCCGGACCGTGCCGAACTCGACGACAGGGTCCGCGGCGCGGTCGCCGGGCTGGTCGACGTCGCGGCAAGGGTGCTGGGCGCCGAGCGGATCCCGCCCACCGATCAGCCCGCTCTCGACGATCTCCTCGACACCCTGGCGTACCCGGCGATGGTGCTCCGCCGTGACCCGGACACCTCGGGGCTGACCGTCGAGCACGTCAACGCGGCCGCCTCCGAGGCGCTGGAAGGTGCGCACCGGGTGGTTGGCCGGCCCCTCGAAGCCGCCTTCCCCCTGATCCATCGCGATCTCGCGGCGATGTCGCGGCGGGCCCGATATGCACCGTCCGCGCAGCATGCGGCGCGGCTGCCCGCGGAGCACCGGCCCGACGGACTCGATCCGCTGCTGGATGTGCGGGTCCTGGCCTCGGGGCCCGACCGGACCGTCGTCCTGTGGCACACCTCGAGCCATCCCCGTACGGCCGTCGGCCGCGCAGTGGGCCGGCTGCAGGGACTCGCACTGTTCGAGGACGATCTGACCACGGGGCGCTCGCGCTGGAGCGAGCAGACCTATGCGATCTTCGGGATGGCCCGGGACGCGAAACCGGTCCCGCTCACCGCACTGGGCCCGCGGGTGCATCCGGAGGACGCGGACGATCTCGCCGAACTGCTCGCGGATCTCACCGAACGCCGCAAGGGCTCGTCGGCGATCCTGCGGATGAGCCGGGACGACGGTGGTCAGCGTCATGTCCGCATCGCCGCCGAGCCGTTGCTGAGCGGTTCGGTGCTGACCGGGATCGCGGGGGTGTACCAGGACGTCTCCGCGGAGTACCACACCGAGGTCGCGCTGACCGCGACGTTCGACCAGCTCACCGCGGTACGGGCGCAGGCGACGCTGCGGCACCGGCTGGTGCTGCAGCTCCAGCAGGCGATCGTGCCGGAGATTCCCTCGTTGCAGAAGCTGCCGGGGCTCGGGGCGGCGGCACGCTACCGGCCGGCGGCGCACGAGTACCGCGTCGGGGGCGACTGGTACGACGTACTGCCCCTGCCCGGCGGCAAGGTGCTGGTGGCGGTCGGCGACATCGCCGGGCACGGCATCGACGCGGCCACCGGCATGGTCGCCCTGCGCAATGCGCTGCGCGGTCTGGCGTTCACCGGGCACTCGTCGGCCCGGCTGATGGGGTGGCTGAACGAGGTGACGCTGAACGCGCCGGGGTACCTCACGGCCACGGCCGTCTGCGCCCTGTACGAGCCGGAGGACCGGACGCTGCGGTGGGCCAGCGCCGGCCATCTGCCGCCGCTTCTGCTGCGGGGCGGCAGGGCTCGGCTCCTGGAACCACCGCCCGATGTGCTGCTGGGCGCCCAGCCCGGTCATGCGTACCGTGAGACGGTCACCCGGCTGGTGCCCGGCGACACTCTGCTGCTGTACACGGACGGCCTGATCGAGCGCCGCCACGGCGGTCTGGACGAGGGCCTGGACGCGCTGCGCCGCACGGCGGAACAGCTGGGCCACTGCGACGTGGACGAACAGGTCGACCGGCTGCTGAGCGCGGCGACCGGCGACACGGACGACGACACGAGCCTGATCGCCGTACGCGTCCCCTGAGGCGGCGGCCGGCGGGCCGCGGACGAGGTCCCCGGCAACGGCCAGGACCCTACGTCCGGAACGTGCCCGGCTCGCGTGCTCCGGCTTCCCCACAGCCTTCGGCACGGGAGCCTGTCCCCCCATAGCCTCCGGGCGCGGGCGGCTCCCGGCGCCGGACCCCGTTCGCCGATCCGGCCTGAGCCGGAAGAAGGGTCCTAGTAGGTCCTGTCCGGGGGATCTCGTCGGGCCCGCGACGACAGCTACGGCACCTCGCTGTGTCGTCGGAGTCGCCCGAGTACGAGGGCGATCTCCCCCGGCCTCCGGCCGGGCGGTGCCCCTACCGCCTTGCGATGCTTCCCCTCGGCCCTGGCGGCCTGGGGAGACCCCACGCCTCGGCCCTGGCGGGCCCCCACGCACCTGACGCCGCAGGCCGATCCGCGAAGATCGCCCGGACAGGGCCTAGCGGGCGTGCCTGCCGTGGCGAGGCGCCGACTTCAGTGCCGCTTCCTCGGCCCGGCCCTCCTGCAGCAGGCGGCGGCCCTCCTGCTTCATCCGTTCGTTGTCCAGGACTCGTCCGTCGGCCTCGAGCCTCATGCCCCTCAGCTGCTTCAGCTTGGCCTTCGCCATACCCATGTGTGTGCTCCTTTCCTCCTGTTGGTGTTCAGGTACGCCGGCGTGCGGCTCATCGTCCGCGCGCCAGCCACATGCGGATCTTCGCCAGCAGATGGTCCGCGTCCACCGGCTTGGCGACGTAGTCGTCCGCGCCTTCGGCCAGTGCCTCGGCCCGGTCGCCGGGCATCGCCTTGGCCGTGACCACGATGATCGGGACGTTCGCCCCGTGGGGGAGCTGTCTGATGGCCTGCATGGCGGCGTAGCCGTCCATGCCCGCCATCATCACGTCCATCACGACGAGATCGACCTCGTCGTGCCCTTCGAGCACGGCGATGCCCGCCCTGCCGTTGTCGGCCTGCAGCACCGTCATTCCCTCGCGCTGGAGGATCTCGGTGAGCGCGAAGACATTGCGCCTGTCGTCGTCGACCACGAGGACGGTGTGTCCGCGCGCCGATTCCTCCACCTGGGGTACTGCGGCGGGCTGCCGTTGCACCGTCTCGCGCAGGATGTGCTCAGCGGGCGTACTGCCCCGCCGCTCCACCGGCAGATAGAGCGTGAAGCTGCTGCCGCGCCCCGGTGTGCTCTCGGCCTCGATCACGCCGCCGAGGAGCCGCGCCACCTCGCGGCTGATGGAGAGCCCGAGCCCGGTGCCGCCGTATTGGCGTGATGTGGTGCTGTCGCCCTGCTGGAAGGCGCCGAACATGCTCTCCAGGCGGTCGGGCGGGATGCCGATGCCGGTGTCGAGGACCCGGAAGGCGACCACCGGTCCCACGTCCTGCAACGCCGTCGGCAACTCGTGCTGTGCGGCGGCCCCGGCCCTCAGTTCCACCCATCCCTCGTCGGTGAACTTCAGTGCGTTGGACACCAGATTGCGCAGTACCTGACGCAGCCGGGACTCGTCGGTGGTGAGCCGCTGCGGGGTGCCCGTTTCCGTGATCACCTCGAACGACAGCTCCCGCTCGGTCGCCACGGGCCGGAAGGTCGCCTCTACGTACTCCATGAGGTCGGCGAGCGAGAACGCCTCGGGGTGGATGGCCATCTTGCCGGCCTCGACCTTGGACAGGTCCAGGATGTCGTTGATGAGCTGGAGCAGGTCGGACCCGGCCGAGTGGATCACTTCGGCGTAGTCGACCTGCTTCTCCGTCAGATTGCCCTCGAGATTCTGGGCGAGCAGCTGGGCGAGGATCAGCAGACTGTTGAGCGGAGTGCGCAGCTCATGGCTCATGTTGGCCAGGAACTCCGACTTGTACATCGACGTGCGGGACAACTGCTGGGCCCGGGCCTCCAGTTCCTGGCGGGCCTGCTCGATCTCCAGGTTCTTGCGTTCGATGTCGCGGTTGCGGTCCGCGAGCAGCGCGGCCTTCTCCTTGAGTTCGGCGTTCGAGCGCTGCAACTCCTCCTGCCGTGCCTGCAGTTCCTTGGACCGGGTGCTGAGTTCGGCGGTCAGCCGCTGGGACTGGTCGAGCAGTTCGTCGGTGCGGGTATTGGCGATCAGTGTGCTGACATTGACTCCGAGGGTCTCGATGAACTGGTCGAGGAAGTCCCGGTGCACGACGGTCAGCGGGCTCACGGCCGCGAGCTCGACGACGCCCAGCACCTGGCCCTCCAGGACGACCGGGAGCACGATCAGGTGCCGGGGATCCACGCTGCCCGTGCCGGAGGAGACGGTCGCGTACCCGGGCGGCAGATCACGCACCTCGATGGCTCGGCGGCTGCGGGCGGCCTGGCCGATGAGGGACTGGCCGAGCCGGAAGCGGCGCGGGCCGGTGCCGGGGGCGTCGGGTGCGCCGTACGAGGCGATCATGACGAGTTCGACGCCCTGCTCCCCCTCCTCGGCGAGGAAGAAGCCGCCGTACTGTGCGGAGACCAGCGGCGGCAACTCGTCCATGATCAGTTCGGCGACCGCGGGCAGGCTCCTCGTCCCCTGGACGAGACCTGACATCCGGGCCAGATTGGTCTTGAGCCAGTCCTGTTCCTCGTTGGCGCGGATGGTCGCGCGCAGCGACTCGACCATCGCGTTGATGTTGTCCTTGAGGTCGCCCACCTCACCCGGGGCCTCGACGGTGATCGACCCGGTCAGGTCTCCCTCGGCGACGGCGCTGGTCACTTCGGCGATCGCGCGTACCTGCCGGGTCAGGTTCCCGGCCAGTTCGTTGACGTTCTCGGTCAGCCGTTTCCAGGTGCCGGAGACCCCTTCGACCTCGGCCTGGCCGCCGAGCCGGCCCTCGCTGCCGACCTCGCGCGCGACCCGGGTGACCTCGGCGGCGAACGACGACAGTTGCTCCACCATGGTGTTGATGGTGGTCTTCAGCTCGAGGATCTCACCCCGCGCGTCCACGTCGATCTTGCGGGTCAGATCGCCTCGGGCCACGGCCGTGGTGACCTGGGCGATGTTGCGGACCTGGTTGGTCAGGTTGTTCGCCATGAAATTGACGTTGTCCGTCAGGTCCTTCCAGGTGCCGGACACGCCCTGGACGGTTGCCTGGCCGCCGAGCTTTCCGTCGGTGCCGACCTCACGCGCCACCCGGGAGACCTCCTCGGCGAACGAGGACAGCCGGTCGACCATCGTATTGATGGTCTCCTTGAGCTCCAGGATCTCCCCGCGTGCGTCGACCCTGATCTTCCGGGTGAGGTCACCGCGGGCGACGGCGGTGGCGACCTGGGCGATCGCGCGGACCTGGGAGGTCAGATTGTCGGCCATGGTGTTGACGCCCGAGGTGAGCTCGTGCCACACGCCGCTCGCCCGGGGCTCGCGCGCCTGGCCGCCGAGCAGGCCCTGCCCGCCGACCTCGCTGGCGACCCGGGTGACCTCGGAGGTGACCACGGAGATCTGGTCCACCATCCCGTTGTAGATCGTGGCGATCTCGCCGAGCAGCCCCCCGGCGTCGGCGGCCAGGCGGACGGACAGGTCTCCGTCGCGTACGGCGGTGAGCCCGGCCAGAAGTTTGCGGAGCCCTTCCTCGCCCAGCTCGGCGGGCGGCGGCGCGCCCGGCTGAGGACCGGGCGGCGGGGCAGACACATCCATCGCAGACCTCGCGCTGTCGTGACTCGGGGTTTCTCCACTGTGGAACGCGGGTCAACGTGTCGCCATTCCGGGCGGCGCTGTACCTGTACCCCTCACTCCGGGATCACGACGACGAACCAGACCGCCTTGCCCCGACCCCTCGGGGCCCATCCCCATCCGGCGGAGAGCCTCTCCAGCAGGTACAGACCGTGCCCGGAAACCCTCGCTGCGCGGTGCGGGCCGCGCGGCCGAGGCCGCTTGTGGCTGGTGTCGCTGACCTGGACCCACAGCCGGCCCGGGGCCCGGTCGAGCCTGAGCTCGTACGGGCCTCCTCCGTGCTTGCACGCATTGGTGGCGATCTCGGACACGAGCAACAGTACGTCCGAGGTCAGCAGCCGTCCGGCAGGACCGGTGAGGGAGAACCACTCCTCCAGCACCTGACGCGTCAGATCACGGCAGCGGGCCACCGAGCCGGGCCCCTCCGCCAGGGGAAAGCGACGGGTCCGGGACGGCTGATGTCGCTGTCGCACCTGTCCCATAGGACTCGGATACCCCTGACGAGGGCTTCAAAGCGTGACAAAAGGGAATCACCAGAGACAGGAGCGCTCGCACGACGGTCCCGCTGCAGCCGACAGCGCCGGCCACTGTCTGCCGGAGGAGCCGATTGCACCATGCCCACCACCACTCACACCGCGTCCGTCCGCAGCGCCTCACAGAGGGCGCATGCAGTCCCGCCGGTGGACCTGCCGGAGATCCCCGATCCCCGCACCGTCTCCACCACGGACGCCCGGACACTGTCGGCGTGCCTGTTCAGGAGGCTGGCAGCGCTCGAGGAGGGCACCCCCGAACACCAGTACGTCCGCAACACCCTGGTCGAGCTCAACCTCAGCCTCGTCAAGTTCGCGGCCGTGCGCTTCGCGGGCCGCGCCGAGCCGATGGAGGACATCGTCCAGGTCGGCACGATCGGCCTCATCAAGGCGATCAACCGGTTCGACGTGGACCGCGAGGTCGAGTTCGCCTCGTTCGCGCTGCCGACCGTCATCGGCGAGATCAAGCGGTTCTTCCGGGACACCAGCTGGTCCGTCCGGGTCCCGCGGCGGCTCCAGGAGCTGCGGATCGACCTCGCCAAGGCGCTCGATGTGCTGGAGCAGGAACTGGGCCGCCGGCCGACGTCGGCCGAACTGGCGCGGTACCTGCAGGTCGACGAGGCCGAGGTCGTCCAGGGCGAGCAGGCGGCGAACGGGTACACGGCGCAGTCGCTCGATTCGTCGGCGACCGACGACGAGGCCCCGAGCGCGGTCGTACGCCGCCTCGGTGACGTCGATCCGGCGTTCGACATCGTGGACTCGGTGGCGGCGCTGAAGCCTCTGATCGCCGGGCTCGACGAGCGGGACCGGCTGATCCTGTCGCTGCGCTTCGGCGAGGAGCTGACGCAGTCGCAGATAGGGGAGCGGCTGGGCATCTCGCAGATGCATGTCTCACGGCTGCTGGCGCGAATTCTCACCACGCTGCGTGATGGGCTGATGGACGACACCCCGCCCGAGGGCCCCGCAGCGCCGTCCCGTGCGCCCGCCGGGACCCGGTAGACCCGTCGGTCGGCAGGCATCTCGGCCTGACTACAGCAGGTACGGGCTTCCGGTACGGCTCGGACGACCGGCCTCACGTACGGCCCGGAGTCCCGGTCACGTACAGCCCGGAGTCCGGTCACGTACGGCTCAGACCCTGCCCCCAGGTACGGGCACCTCCAGCCAGACCACCTTGCCCGTCCCCCGCGGCTCGGACCCCCAGGTGCGGGCCAGCCGGTCCATGATGATCAGTCCGTGCCCGCCAGGCTGCGAGAGGGCCCTCGGGGGGCGGTGCCTCGGCGGCGCGGGGCTGGCATCGGCCACCTCGATGCGCAGGCGTCCGCCGGACTGGTTGAGCGTCAGCTCCTGCGGGCCTCCCGCGTGCAGACACGCGTTGGTGACCACCTCGGACACGAGCAGCAGCACGTCCTCGACGACGACGTCCTCGTCACCGGACTTCGTCCAGCCCCAGTCGTCCAGGGCTTCGTGGGTGAAGTCGCGGCAACGGCTGACCGCCCCCTTCGTGCCGTACAGGGCAAGGCGCCGCGTCTGACCGTGCCCGCGGAGGATCGCGCTCATCGGCCTCCTCCGCTAACTCCGTGGCCCGTCGGCCAAGGCCTCGGACACGCCGTCGTACACCCGGAAGACGGCACGCGCTCCGGTGATGTCGAACATACGCGCCACCGGGGGGCGCAGGCCCGCCAGTTCGATGCGACCGCCCGATTCCCTCGCGGTCAGCCGTGCGTGCAGCAGGACGTTCAGACCGGTCGAATCACAGAACCCGAGCCTGCTGCAGTCGACCACGATCCGTTGGGCTCCGCCCTGCACCTGCCGCGCCAGAGCCTCACGCAGGGGCTCGGCCGTGTCGTGGTCGAGTTCGCCGCTCAGCTCGAGCACGACCGTCCCCTCATGCTGTCTCGTCTCCACATCGAACCGCTCTCCATCGGCGGCCTCTCCCCCCGGCCGGCTCATGGCTTCCGGGACCATCGGCTTCTGCCTCCTCGCCGTTCGCACCGGCACGCGTGCCGGCTCTCGACTGTTGCCCGTCCCGGCCGTCCCGGCCACCGCTGCCGACACGCCCGGCCGCGTGGTAGGTACCCGCTGCGGGCGCACCAATTCCTCCACCCCCGGATGTTTCTCGACCGGGGCTCCGGGCAGCCGCGTCATGTGCTTCGGACAGGAGGCGCGCCCACGGGAGCGGGAACTCCCCGGCGAGCGCTTTCCTGGCCCGTCCGTATCCCCGGTGAGGCTCGTCCTTCACCGGTACCCACACCATTTCGGGGAGCCGCGACATCATGCGCACGTCTTTGCACACGTCTGTGTCCGCCAAGCACCCGCACGACGACGCTCCTGACACCTCGGCCGCTTTCCGGAGGTTGGCCGCGATCCCTGACGGCCCCGAGCGGCAGCGGCTGCGCCAGGAGGTGGTCGCGGCGTGGCTGCCCATGGCGCGGCGCCTCGCGGCCAGGTTCCGCAACCGCGGCGAGTCCCTGGAGGACCTCCAGCAGGTCGCCGCCCTCGGGCTGGTCAAGGCCGTCGACCGCTACGACCCCTCCCGCGGCGCGTTCGAGAGCTTCGCCGTACCCACGGTCGTCGGCGAGGTCAAGCGCCACTTCCGCGACCACCTCTGGGCCCTTCATGTGCCGCGCCGGACCCAGGACCTGCGCAACCGTGTCCGCACCGCGCGCCAGGAACTCGCCACGACCATCCCCGGCCGTGCCCCCACCGTCCCCGAGATCGCGGAATCGGCGGGGCTCAGCGAAGAGGACGCGCGGGTGGGGCTCGAAGCACTGGAGACGTTCACCGCACTGTCCCTGGACGCCGAGGTGCCCGGGGCGGACGACGGCTACTCGCTCGGCGACACCCTCGGCGAGGCCGACCCCGCCATCGACGTGCTCGTCGACCGCGAGGCGGTCAAGCCCGGGCTTCGCAAGCTGCCGGAGCGGGAGCAGGACATCCTGTACATGCGCTTCTTCCGCGACATGACGCAGAGCAGCATCGCCGAGACCCTGGGAATCTCCCAGATGCATGTCTCCCGTCTGATCAGCCGCTGCTGCGATCAACTGCGCACCGAGGTGATGCGCGACGCCGCGTAGCGGACGCTGCACGGCTCCCCGATCCGCCCGCGGCCGCGCATCACGGGCGCCTGCCGAACGCTCGCTCGTGAAGCGCCGACAGCTGACGCCGCCGGGCTCTGCGCTCCCGGGTGCGGCGGTCGAGTTCCTCCATCAGGCGCCGGGTGCGGTGGTCCATGTCGAGCTCGTCGAGGATCCGGTCGATCTCGGTGAGCAGCGCGCCCTGCAACTGCCACTCGCGGGGGAGCCGCTGGATGTCCTGCAGGAGCAGCTCCGCCGCCCGGTCGCGGGCGGCGCGCGCCGCCATGAGCTCGCCGGCCAGCCGCGCCTCCGCGGCGTCGGCGCTCTCACTCGCCTGGGTGGTCACCAGGACGGCGAAGCTCACCAGTGTGTCGGCGACATGCTTCAGCAGTTCCTCGAGGGCGAGTCCGATCTCGTGCGGGAAGAGTTCCTCGTCCCGGCGGGCCTTCGCCAGGTCGGTGATGGTGCGGGCGAGCACGCGCACCACGACCATGCAGATCTCCAGGGTGTCGAGGCCGGTACGCAGCACGATGCGGTACAGAAGGCCTTCCTTCACCCGGGGGTTGAGCCGCAGGCTGTCCTCCGCCTGCCGCAGCGCGGCGTCGACGTCGGCGATCTCGTTGTCGAGCCGCCGTGCCTCGTGAAGCCGGGCTGCGGCCCGCTCGACCGGCGTCTCGCTGCTCAGTTCCTCACCGATGTGCAACAGCAGTTGCCGCATGCGGCGGCCGAGGTCCTCGATCGACTCGCCGGCGGCCTCCACCCAGACGGGCGGTACGAACAGCACGTTGAACAGGAGCCCGACCACGGCGCCGATCAGCGTCTCGAGCACCCGGTCCCAGGCCGTGTCCGCCACCTGGGTCACGCCGAGCACGAGCATGGCGCTGATCGCCACCTCCGGGACGAACTCGTCGACCCTCACCAGCCTCCCCACGACCAGGGAGGCGAGAATGACCAGCCCGAGGCTCCACCAGCTGAGCCCCACGAGCGCGCTGAAGGCGATGGCGATGATCACTCCGACGACCACGGAGTTGACCCGGCGGATGCCGGTCGTGAGCGTGGAGTACAGGGTGACCTGGACGACGAGGAGGGCCGTCAACGGCGCGGTGAGCGGGGCCGGTTCGCTGCTGAGCTGCAGGGCGACGACATAGGAGATCGTGGCCGCCGCCGTCGAGCGCACGGTCTGGACGACGGCCGGTTCCTTGGCCCGGCTGACGAAGTCGGCCACCGGTTCTCGCAACGCGGTGCGCACCTCGCTCCTTCCCGCGCAGGGGCGGCACGCCCCTCCTCGTACGGCTGGGGGCCGGCGGTGTACGGCCGCCGGTCAGCAACCGCCGGTCGGTGCGCTGTCGCGCACCGGCAGGACGGCGGACCGTACCGTCGCCCGTGCCGTGGGCCGCACACGACGGCCCACATACCGCTCGGCCGCGAGAACCGCCTCCCGGGCGGTGCGCTCGCACATGAGAATGCACAGCGTGTAGGCGGTGTCCTCGAAACGCCTGCGCGCGGGTTCGTCGTGCGGAGCGGTCAGCACGCGGTGCTCCTGTGCCCGGTAACGGGCGATCAGCCTGGTGACCACGCTGGCGTCGGGCATCAGCATCATGTGTACTCCCGGTGTCTGCGACCCCCCTGGCACGGCGGACCATGATCCCGTCCGGTCCCTCATTGTGTTCCGGGAAGCCCCGGCCCGCCACACGAGTGGTCACTGTCCGCAACCACTCGGGTGGAGGGGGCGATCTTCCCCGGCGTTTTCCGCGAGCCCTGTTTCGTTCCCGGTGGGGCCGGGGACCCGGCCTTCACATCAACGGCAACCGCACGGAGTCAGCGATGAGCGAAAAAGCGGGTCTGCGGGTGGTGGTCACCGGAGCCACCGGGAATGCCGGCACCAGCGTGGTGCGAGCGCTTGCGGACGACCCCCGGGTCGGATCCGTACTGGGGCTCTCGCGCAGGGTTCCGGATCTGGATGTCGCCAAGGTGACGTGGGCAGTGGTCGATCTGTCACGCGGCGACGACACGTTCGAACTGGGCCGGCTGGTGGACGGCGCCGACGCCGTGATCCATCTCGCCTGGCAGTTCCAGCCGACTCATGACCCGGCGGTCACCTGGCAGACCAATGTGATCGGCTCGCTGAGGCTCTTCGAGGCGGTCGCCGCGGCTCGCGTACCGGTCCTCGTGCACGCCTCGTCCGTCGGTGCCTACGCTCCCGGTCCGAAGACCGGCCGGGGCGTCAGCGAGTCCTGGCCCACGCACGGCTGGCCGGGGGCCGCCTACTGCCGCGAGAAGGCGTATCTGGAGAGGGTCCTCGACACGTACGAACGGGACCACCCGCAGATCCGGGTGGTACGCATGCGTCCCGCGTTCCTGTTCAAGGAGACGGCGGCGAGCGAGCAGCGCAGGATCTTCGCCGGGCGCTTCCTGCCCGGCCCGCTCATCAGGCCGGCGCTGGTGCCGTTCGTTCCCGACCTCGAGGGTCTGCGGTTCCAGGCGCTGCACACGGACGATGCGGCTCGCGCCTACCTCCAGGCGGTTGTGCTCGACGCCCGCGGCGCGTTCAACCTGGCCGCCGATCCCGTGCTCGACGCGCACACGCTCGGCAAGCTCCTGGGGGCCAGGGTGGTCCGGGTGCCCCGGCGAGCCGTGCACACGGCGCTCTCTGCCGCCTGGGGCCTCCGTCTGGTCCCGGCGTCCCCACAGCTGTTCGACGCGGTGCTGCGGCTGCCGCTGATGGACAGCGCTCGCGCACGGGACGAGCTGGACTGGCGGCCCCTGCGGACGGCCACCGAGGCGATGGAGGAGTTCCTGAGCGGGGTACGCAAAGGCAGCGGCGAGGCCACCGCGCCACTCGTCGGCCGCCGTGTCGGGTGAGCAGCGACGCCCCCTCCGGCCGCACAGGTAGGACGGCAGGGCAGCAAGTCGGCAGTCGGCAGCACCGTCATGGCCCCGCGGCGGCCCCACCGACGGGAAGGCCTCCTGGCGGCGGTATCGATCTCCGCCGATGCCGGTCACAACCCCCGGTGGTCCGGCATGCGGGCCAGGGCGCCCGACTCGTGGCTGCTGACGGTGAACATGGCGCCGTCGGGGTCACGCAGCGTCACCTCGGCGCCCTGAATCGTGGACCGCTCCGCCAGGATCGTGCCGCCGAGCTGCCGCGCGGCCCGGACCGTGGCGTCCAGATCGGGGACGGCGAAGTGGACGTGCCAGCGCGGATGCAGCAGCGGACTCTCCGCGGTGGGGTCGGCTCCGGAAGTGAGCCGGGCAAGCACCTGGCCCAGCCGGTGCAGCACGACCGTGCCCTCCTCGTAGGTGACCTCGCAGCACCCGGGCCGGTCGCAGGCCCATTCGAGCACCTGGCCGTAGAAGATCGCGGACTCGAACGCGTCGCGGGCGAGCAGATGGATCCACGCGGGTGCCCGGTCGCGCCAGCCGGGCCAGTCCCGCATCAGTTCGCCCTCCCAGATCCCGAAGACCGCGCCGTCCCGGTCGGCGGCGAGGGCGCCCCGGCCCATGGAGAGGTTCAGCGGGCCGACCGCGACCGTGCCGCTGCGTTCCCGGATCCGGGCGGCGGTCTCGTCGGCGTCGGTGACGGCGAAGTACGGGGTCCAGGCCATCGCGACCGAGAGGCTGGGGGCCAGCGCGCCGATGCCGGCCACAGGCATGCCGTCCACGGTTGCGACGCGGAACTGCTCGCCCAGCCTGCCCTTGCGGAACTTCCAGCCGAGCACGGCACCGTAGAAGTCCTGGGCGGCGGCGAGGTCGCGGGCCATCAGACTCACCCAGCAGGGGGAACCGAACACCTCTGCGCTCGACGCCCGCTCCGCGGACCCGACCGAAGTCGTTCTGTTGTCCATCACCATCAGCGTCCGGCTGTCGGGGGCATCCCGGCTGGGTTCAGGGGGACGGGAGCGGTGACGCCGCCCGCCGGCCGCGAGAGCTCACCACTCGACCCCCATGGAACACCCCGGGACATCAACCCGCCAATGCGACGGTGACACTGCGTGATCGTCGGGCACACGGCAGTCAGTTCCTGGCGCGGGTGCGGAGGCGCGACATGCCGGGCGTGAGCCTTCGACCTGCCGCGTCGCCGGTCCGCAGATCACTCGCCGGGCAGCGTCAGCAGGGTCGACTCGCCCGGCTCGACGGACACCGACTTGCCGTGGAGCCGTACCTCGATCGACGACCGGCCCGAGTCCGGCACCCCGATCTCCAGCTCCCCCGGCCGCATGCGCACCTGTACGCCCCAGTGCCCGTGGTAGCGGATGGAGAACCCGTACTCCGACAGCTGCGGCGACGGGACCGGGTCCAGCCACAGCGCCCCGCTGCGGGTCTCCAGCCCGGTCAGTCCCCGCTGGACGAGGTCGAGGGTGCCCGCCATGGCGCCCAGGTGCACTCCCTCCCCCGTCGTGCCGCCCTGAAGGTCGGCGATGTCGCCCTCCAGCGCTTCGCGGACGTATGTCCAGGCGTCCTCGCGTCGCACCCGGGCGAGCACCCAGCCGTGGACCAGACCGCTGAGTGTCGATCCGTGGCTGGTGCGCTGCAGGTAGTAGTCGACCGTTCTTCTCCAGGTCTCGTCGTCCAGTTCATAGCCGAGCCTGGCGAACAACCCGGCCAGTTCGGCGGGTGAGAAGAGGTAGCCGAGCATCAGCACGTCGGCCTGCTTCGAGGCCTGATAGCGGTTGACCGTGTCGCCCTCCGCCTCCAGGATGCGGTCGAGGCGGCGGATGTCGCCGTAACGGGCCCGATAGGTGTCCCAGTCCAGTTCGGCGAGGTCCCCGAAGCCGTGGAACTGGCTGATGACGCCCGCGTGGAAGGGCACCACCAGCCTGTGGGAGACCTCCTCCCAGCGCGTCAGCTCACCGGTGTCGAGCCCGGTGCGCTCGAACAGTTCGCCGCGTCGCGGTTCGGGGAGGTCGCGCACCACGTCGAGAGCGCGGGCGAGCACCCAGGCCGCGGTGACGTTCGTGTAGGCGTTGTCGTCGAGTCCTGGTTCCCAGGCGTCGGGGTACGCCTCGTGGTACTCGTCGGGTCCGACGACGCCCCGGATCCGGTAGCGCCCCAGATCCTCGTCGTAGGTGGCGATGTCGGCCCAGAACCGGGCGATCTGGGTGAGCATCTCGGCTCCGGCCGTGTGCAGGAAGTCCTCGTCGCCGCTGGACTCGCAGTACTGCCAGACGTTGTAGGCGACGGCCGACCCGACGTGGTGCTGAAGCCGGGAGTGGTCGGGGAGCCAGCGTCCGGAGCGGGGGTTGAGGTGCAGCTGCTGGGTCTCCTCGCGGCCGTCGCTGCCGCTCTGCCAGGGATAGCAGGCACCCTGGCGTCCGGCGTCCCGGGCCAGTCTGCAGGCCATTTCGAGCCGTCGGTACCGGTAGTGGAGCAGAGCCCGGGAGACCTCGGGGAAGTGCAGATTGAGGTAGGGCAGTACGAACAGCTCGTCCCAGAAGATATGGCCCCGGTAGGCCTCGCCGTGCAGTCCCCGGGCCGGCACGCCCGCGTCGAGGTCCGCGATGTGGGGCGAGAGCGTCTGCAGGACATGGAAGAGATGCAGCCGCAGGATGCGCCCGGCCTCCCCCGGCACCTCCAGCTCCGCCCTGCGCCACAGCTGGCGCCAGGCCGCGCGGTGGGACTGGAGGAGATCCTCGAAGCCCTGTGCACGCAGGACGCGGTCGACCGCCGCGTGCATGGGGTCACTGATGGCGGCGTCGCGTGAGGTGTGCAGGGCCACGGTCTTGTCGACCGTGCGGGGCTGTCCGGAGGCGAGCGGCAGCCGCAGGATCTGGACGGCCCGCAGGGGCTCGTGGGCCGGCTGGGGCTGCGCCTCGGGGTCGTCGACCGTGGTGCGGGCCGCCATGCCGATCCGGATGTCGGACGTGGTGGTACGGCAGCGCAGCCAGACCGTGTCGGAGGCCGCGTCCCCGGCGCTGACGTGGATCAGGTGGCGCCCGTTGAGCTGCTGATAGCGCGCCACACCGCTGTTGGTGACCGCTCCGTCGATGGCGGCCTCCACCTCGATCTCGCCGTCCCAGCCCTCGGCGGTGAACTCGGTGCGCAGCACGGCCAGATGCGGGTCCGCCATGTGGACCAGACGCAGTTGCCGGACGGAGAGCTCGCGGCCGTCCTCGGCCACGTAGCGCAGGGTGCGCTGCAGCGTGCCGGCCTGCAGGTCCAGCCTCAGGCTGTGGTCGCGCAGAGCCGTGCTGTCCGGTGTGAACCAGGGTTCTTCCTCGCCGCCGTCCATGCGGAAGCGCAAGGGCAGCCAGTTGGGCAGGTTGACCATGTCCTCGTTCTCGACCTGTCGGCCGGCGACGGTGGAGATGAGGCGGTTGTAGCAGCCGGCGGCATACGTCCCGGGGTAGTGGATGGTGTCGGCGGTGCACTCGGGCGCCGCTCCGCGGGTGGCGAAGTAGCCATTGCCGAGGGTGCACAGCGCCTCCCGCAGCCGCTCATGGCCGGGGTCGTACCCCTCGTGGGTCCATATCCATTTGGGCATGGTCAGTCCCCGGGCCCTTCGGTGAGGAGTTCGACGAGGTCGCGGACGACGAGGTGGGCGCCGCACCCGCCCAGCGCGTGCAGCGCGAGATCGCGCGAGTCGAGGAACGAGGCGGCACCGTCCAGCCGCGATCCGGCGGCGACGAAGCGCAGGTGGTCGTCCTGGATGTCGAACGGGCGCCTGCCATCGGCGTCATCGGACGGGTGCGCGCGCAGCGCCGCGTCAAAGGCCGTCTTCCAGGCGGCGTGCGCCCGCGCAGAGTCCGTGATCACGCCGTCGGTGTCGAGGACGACGGCCGCCATGTCCCGCGACAGGGGTGGGGCTGCTCCGCTCACGGCATTATCAGCGCGGCGGAGCTGCCACACATCGCTGCCGTGTCGCTACGTACGGCCATACCGGCCTCCTCGTACCCGTGGCCTCGGGGCGCGTCCCATCAGGGTCCCGTCTGTACCGAGGTCTGCTTCTCACTCTCCGCTCCCCCGCCCATGTCCTCGAGATCCCGGTCGGCCATGCTCATCAGCCGCCGCCCGAGATTGGTCATCGCGCGGCTCGCGGCGAGCTCGTCACCGATCTTGGGGACGTCGACGTCCTGCGGGTTGCAGTGGGCGGTGCCGCTCCCGGTGAGCTTCGTGGCGCCGGTGTCCAGTACGGCCCGCGCCTTTGTCGTGCCCTCCTCCTCCGAGAGGAACACGTCGATCTTCCACTCCTCCGACCTTGTCATGGCACACCTCCTTGCCCGCGCGCGAAGGCGGTGCGCCGACGCGGCGCGGTCCTGATTTCAGGATCCACCTCCCCGGGCGCTTCGGCGACGGAACGGCCGCGAGCACGCCCTGCTCGCGGCGCGCGAACCCCGATCCGGATGTGGTCGGCCGGCCCGAACCGCGACGGTTCGGGCGGCAGGATGACCGTCTCAACCCGGGCACGGCCTGCGAGACCACCCCGCGACCACCGCCCTCGACGCGGACACACGGGTGGAACCCGATGCGTTTCGCCGCCTGAGGTGTACTTCTTCCCTCGCAGCCGACAGGACCCTGGACAAGCACTGCGGGCTTTCTGACGCCTCCTCACGAAGGATCGAGGCCAACTTCCCGGTGGAACGAACGTGGGCCTCAGCGCGGACGGCAGGTCGGACACCGTCCCGAACACCAGGACGTGTTCCGGATTCATGCTGTCGTTTTCCAGCGTTGCGATGATCCCTGCCGACAACAAGATCTTGATCAGCGCGCTCTGCATGTGGAGACCGATCGTCCCGGGATGCTGGACGGCCGGCGCGTCAGGATTGCCGGAGGTCAGGCTGTCGACAGCGGCCTGGATCATGCCGGGATCACACCTCCATCCCACGGATACAGACGCCGAAGCCGTCTCAGCGTCGGGATCGACGTGGACCACCGCGCCCGACCGGTCCTCCGTGCCGGTTTCCCCGTCGCGGAAGGCGGGCAGACCGGCCCGCTGGAGCGCCTGAACCACCTGGTCGGCCAGCTCGTTCCGGACGGCAAGAACTTCATCGGATGCGCGGGCAAAACCGTACTCGGACATATCGTTTCTTCTTCTCCTGGCGGGGTGCGGTGGGCACTGCGAGGACGCCCTACCGCACCCGACACGTTCCCTGCTCCTCAGCGGACCAAGGCCGTTTGGGCCGTGCTGGTCGAGACAATCCGCAAGACCGGCCTCGACCAAGCCAAATCTGCTGCGCTCGCCCCGTGGCGGAAACCGCGAGCCGTCCACGATCCGGGCAAGGTCCTCCTGGACCGCACTCGCGCCACCGGCCGACGAAGAATCCTCCGCTTCGCCCGCCACTGGCCCTGGACCGGCGAGATCACCACCGTCCTCCGCCTACTCACCCTGCTGCCCCACCCCGGCTGACCAGTCACTTCCCGTCCCAGCGAACAGCCCCGACCGGAGGCCGGCCAGTTGTTGTCCATTGAATCAGCGGCGCCATGTCGCCGTTTACGCCCATTGGCCGGACCTGGATCATTCATTCAACCGACTACGGATAAGCAACCGTTACGCATATCCGACCACTGCGGAAGAAATTCCCCCATGACAGACGTGAAAGACGACGCGGCGCCGACGATCCTGGACATGCCGATCGGGCTGAATGTCAGCGGAGCGGAAGGAATTCGACAGCCTGGGCGTGGTGATGGTGCCGGCAGACCGGTACTGGGGCGCGCAGACCCAGCGCAGCCTCAAGCACTTCAACATCGGCCATGACCGCATGCCCAAAGAGGTGTACCACGCCTACGGGTACGTGAAGAAAGCCGCGGCTGTCGTGAACACCCAGGCCGGCCGCCTGCCCGCCTGGAAAGGCCGGCTGATCCAGCAGGTGTGTGACGAGGTGATCGGCGGAGCGCTGGACGACGAATTCCCGCTGTACGTGTTCCAGACCGGGTCGGGGACCCAGTCGAACATGAACGTGAACGAGGTGGTCTCGAACCGATGCATCCAACTGGTCGGTGGCAAGCTGGGCTCCCAGGAGCCCGTGCACCCCAACGATCACGTGAACATGGGCCAGTCGAGCAACGACACGTTCCCGACCGCGATGAACATCGCCGCCTACAAGATGACCACCGAGAAGACCGTCCCCGCGCTGAAGCGGCTTCGGGGCGCTGTCGAGGCGAAGTCGAGGCAGTGGGCCGACATCGTCAAGATCGGTCGGACGCATCTGGAGGACGCCTGTCCTCTGACCGTGGGTCAGGAGTGGTCCGGCTACGCCGGGGCGCTGGACGACGCGATCGCCGAGGTCGAGCGCACCACCAGCGAGCTGCTGATGCTGGCCATGGGCGGGACCGCGGTCGGCACCGGGCTGAACGCGCCGCCCGGTTTCGGTGACCAGGTGGCCGAGCAGGTCGCCGCGATGACAGGGTTCCCGTTCAGGACCGCGCCGAACAAGTTCACCGCCCAGGGCACGCTGGACCGCATGGTCCGCGGGCATGCCGGGCTCAAGGCGGCGGCCGTCACCCTGTTCAAGATCGCCAACGATCTGCGCTGGCTGGGATCGGGGCCGCGGACCGGCCTCCACGAGCTGATCCTGCCGGCCAACGAACCCGGATCCTCGATCATGCCCGGCAAGGTCAACCCGACCCAGGCCGAGGCTGTGTTGATGGTCTCCATCCAGGTCATCGCCTCCGACGTGGCCGTGACCATGGGCGGCGCGGAGGGAAACTTCGAGCTCAACGCCTTCCGCCCGATCCTGATCAACAACTACCTGCACTCCGCGCTGATCCTGGCCGACGTGTGCGACCACTTCCGAGAGTTCATGATCGAGGGCGCCCAGCTCAACGAGGCCGAACTGAAGGAGAACATCGACCGGTCGGTGATGATGGTCACCGCGCTTTCACCGGTCATCGGCTACGACCAGGCCTCGGTCATCTCCCACTACGCCATCGACCACGACACCACCCTCAAGCAGGCTGCCCTGGCCAACGGCGTGTCCGAAGAACTCTTCGACCGGATTGTCGACCCGCTGGCCATGACCCGCGGCGGCAGCGCCGACCTCCCGGCCGGAGAATCGTGACGTGCCATCCCTCCCTTGAGCACGGGGATTCTCGGCTCGCGGGTTGAACTTTCTGCTCCTCCGACAGCAACTGCCGCAGATCGAGGGGCGGGGGACGTTGAAGCGGCCCGGCGGTAGCCCCGGCCGGCTTGATCATCACCAGCCAGGCCCGGCAACTCCACCGCATCCGCGGGCAGTTACTGGTGGACGACGATCCGCCCTGACGCCGCATCGTGTTCCCTTGCCCCTGCTCCGCAGGAATCCGTTCCCTCCCCAATCTCAAAGCTGGGGCATCCACGGAGGAATTCAGATGAACTCCGCGCAGGCCACGGCGACCGTACCGGTCGGCAAGGCGGCCCTGATCGCATCGGTCGGCTCGCGCGGCTACGCCGACTGGACCAATCCGAGTCACCGGCTACGGCGACTGCTCGCGGAGTTCATCGGCATGGCCGGACTGACGTTCGTCCTGTCCGGGGGAGCGGCGATCCTGGCCCGCTACGGCGGCCACGGCCTGCAACCCTGGCAGGTGGTCCTGGTCCTGTCCCTGGTTTCCGGGCTGTGGCTCCTGGTCGCGGTGTACTTCCTCGGCGACATCTCCGCCCACTTCAACCCGGCCATGACCCTGGCGTTCGTGCTGCGGCGCGACATGGACCTCAGCATGGCCGCTGCCTACTGGATGACCCAATTCGCCGCCGGGATCTGCGGGTCTCTGCTGGCCCGCAGCTTCTTCGGTCCTGCCGGCAACCTCGCCGCTACGACGCCCCAACCCGGTCTGGCCTGGCAGGCCGTCGGCTTCGAGGCGATCATCACCTTCGGTCTGGTGCTGATGGTCCTGTGTCTGGCTGACGGGCCCAAGCTCGACGGGCCGTTCGTGCCCCTGGCCGTCGGCGGCTACATCATTGCCTGGGGCACGATGGGCGGCCCCTTCGACGGCGCCTCCATGAACCCGGCCCGCAGCCTGGGGCCCGATGTGGCCATGGGAGACCTGTCCACCTGGTGGATCTACCTGATCGGCCCCGTGATCGGCGCCGCCCTCGCCGTCGCCGTCACGCGGCTACTGCGCGGCTCGGCCACCGCCGGGGAAGCCAACGCCGCCGAGGGCACCCCCCTCGACCAGACGAATTAGACGCCGTTTCGTTCGGCGAGCCGGCGGTGGCAGATGAGGGCTGCGGCGATGCCCACGAAGGCGGGGTTCGTTGAGCGGCTGGTGCCAGATGATTCTTAGAGTGCGCCTTGTGCCTCACACGAGTCCCGCCCAGGACCGCCGTCCCCCGCTTCTGCGCCAGGGATGGATCTGGTGGCTGCCCTTCGCCGCGGTGCTGCTCGATGTCGCAGCGGAAGTGGCCGTTCACGGACGCGAGCCGGTGAGCTTCCTGCTCATCGGTGTGCCGCCGATCGCCGCCGCGGCGCACGGTCCGCGCGGCACGGCCCTCTTCGCAGTGGTCTGTCTGGGCCTGCAGCTGCTGTTCGCGGCCCGTCGCCCCGGCCATTTCCACGAGCAGCACCACGTGGCGATGTATGCGGCCATGGTGGCGATCGGGATCGTCAGCACGGTCCTGGCCCGGCAGCGGGAGCGTACGCGAGCCCATCTGATCCGTGCGAACTCGGTTGCCGAGGCGATGCAGAAGACCCTGCTGCGCCTGGTACCGCGCCGGCTGGGGCCGGTGCGGGCGGCCGGCTTCTACTCGGCCGGGGAGGGCGGCACGCTGGTCGGCGGCGATCTGTACGAGGTGTGCGCGACGCCCTTCGGGGTGCGGGCGATCATCGGTGACGTCCGCGGCAAGGGGCTGGGCGCGGTGCAGACGGTCGCTGCGGTCCTGGGCAGCTTCCGGGTGTCCGCGCACGAGTGGCAGAGTCTGACCCATCTGGCGGAGCGGCTGGAGATGAGCGTCACGCGGAACAGCCCGGCCGGGGACGACGGCGACCCCGAGCTGTTCGTGACCGCTCTGCTGCTGGAGTTCCCGCCGTCGGGCGGCGAGGTGAGGGTTGTGGACCGCGGCCATCCGCCGCCCATCGTCGTCGGCCCGAAGGGCGCCCGCCGGCTGGCCACCGCGCCCGCTCTGCCACTGGGCCTCGGTGAACTGTCCGGCGGCGCCGCACGGACCACCGTGCACGCGCTGGAACCCGGCGAGGTGCTCGTGATGCACACGGACGGGGTGAGCGAGGCACGCAACGCGGACGGCGTGTTCTATCCGGTCCTCGAACGCCTCGCCGAGCGTTTCGGGAGCACCGGCGCGCGGGCGCCCGAGGACGTCGTGTCGTTCGTACGGACCGATACGGAGGACTGGGCGGCCGAGTCCGAGGAGGACGACCAGGCCGTCCTCGCGATGACACTCGGATAGCCGCCACAACGGGTCCGTCGGCCGCTTGCACGCCCTTGGAGACTCCCGCACCGTCACCCGGACGCCGGCCGGCCCACGTCCCCCTCCCGCGTGACCCGGGTGGCGCGGCCGCGTGCCCGGGTGCTTCCTGGTCCTAGTCGTCCACCGATGGTCGGTGCGAGGCAGCAGCGGAGGGTCCGGCCTGTGCCCGCCGGCGGAAGCGGTGCCCGAAGACGCGTGCCTGAGACGGTCGCCCTCGGGGGGAACAGGCTTGCGCCGGAACCCCGGTCGACGCACGGAGCGGGAGAGGAGCGAACGACGGCCATGGAGCGGACACATCAGACGCTGCGTACCCCACGCGCCGCAGGACTGGTAGGGATCCTCTTTGCCCTGTTGCTCGGTGCCGCCATCGTTCTGATGCGCCTGGCCCTGCCCGACGGGGAGAGCGACGTGGAGCACGGCTGGCTCACCGACCCCTCGCGTCGGCGCGCGGTCCAGACGGCGCTCGACCTCGTCCCGTTCGCGGGCATTTTCTTCCTGTGGTTCATGGGCGCGGTGCGCGCCCGCATCGGGGAGGCGGAGGACCAGTTCCTCGCCACTGTCTTCCTGGGCAGCGGCCTGCTGTTCGTGGCGACCCTTTTCGGGGCCGCGGCAGCGGCCGGAAGCCTGCTGGTGACGGCCGCCGATGTGTCCGGGGCCGGTTCCAAGGCGGAACTGCGGTCCTTCGGCCAGCACTTCGCCTACAGCCTTCTGACGACCTACTCGATGCGCATGGCCGCGGTGTTCACCTTCTCGACCTCCGCCATCGGGCGCCGGCTCGGAGTCTTTCCCCGCTGGCTTTCCCTCCTGGGCTATCTGGTCGCCCTGACACTGCTCTTCGTGACGGACAACGTCGCCTGGTCCGAGCTGGTCTTCCCCCTGTGGGCGCTGATTGTCAGTGTCTTCATCCTCGTGGCCAGTTTCCGCCGGCGACCCGCACCCGCCGTCCCTTCATGACCGGCCGTTCCAGCGGCGTCATGGGTGGATGACTCTTCTGGCCCGTCTGTGCTCGCGGATGCGCCGGAGCACTCGCATTCTGGGGCAGGGGACTGCAGGGGACTACTGGAAAGGCGGCCCCGTGATGAGGCTTGTCGTCGATCTCAACCGGTGCCAGGGGTACGCACAGTGCGCCTTCCTCGCACCCGACGTCTTCGCCATGCACGGCGACGAGGCGCTGCTGTACAACCCGCATGCCGACGACACACAGCGGGAACACGTGAGGCGCGCAGTCGCCGCCTGCCCCGTCCAGGCCATTCTCGTGGAGGGCCTGGACGAGGCGGTGGGCGCTTCCGCCGCGTCGGGTGAGGGGATGTCCCGTGAACGGTGACCGCCAGCTGGAATGGCTGAGGCGCGAGGGGCGGATCGTGATCGTCGGCGCCTCACTGGCCGGCCTGAGGGCCGCGGAGACGCTGCGGGACGAGGGCTTCGCCGGCTCCCTCACGGTGATCGGCGACGAGCCGTACGAGCCGTACGACAGGCCGCCGCTGTCCAAGCAGGTCCTGCTGGGCAAGGCGACCTCGGACCGCACCACGCTTCCCCGGCGCCGGGACCCGGACGCCAAGTGGCGCCTCGGGGTTGCCGCCACCGGTCTCGACATGGCGGCAGGGCGGGTGAAACTCGCCGACGGCGACGAGGTGGAGTACGACCGGCTGCTGATCGCGACCGGCGTGCGGGCCCGGCCGTGGCCGAACGAGCGGGAAGCGGAGCTCGACGGCGTCTGCGTCCTGCGCACCTGCGACGACGCGGCACGGCTGCACAGCCGGCTCAAGCAGGGACCACGCCGGGTGCTCGTCATCGGCGCCGGTTTCACCGGCTCGGAGATCGCGTCCGCCTGCCGGGAGCAGGGAATCGAGGTCACCGTCGCGGAGCGCGGCGCCGCGCCCCTGGTCGGTGCCCTCGGCGGTGTGGTCGGCGACGTGGCCGCCCAGATGCAGCGTGGCCAAGGCGTGGACCTGCGTTGCGGTGTCATGGTCACCTCGCTGGAGGGTGACTCCACGGGGCGCGTGCGCTCCGCCCACCTGTCCGACGGGGCCGAGGTCGAGGCGGACATCGTGGTCGTCTCGCTCGGCGCGACCCGCAACACCGAATGGCTGGCCGGATCGGGACTGGGTGCCGGCCCCCGCGGCATCGCGTGCGACGCCGGATGCCGCGCCTTCGACATCCGAGGCATCGTGACCGACGACATCTTCGTCGCCGGTGATGTGGCGAGGTCTCCGCACCCGCTGTTCGGCTACCAGTTCCTGTCCCTGGAACACTGGGGCAACGCCGTCTCGCAGGCCGAGATCGCGGCGCACAACATGGTCAGCGCCGGTTCGGAACGCCGCCCGCACATGTGGGTGCCGGCCTTCTGGTCCTCCCAGTTCGGGGTGAACATCAAGTCGGTCGGTGTTCCCTCCCTGGGAGAGGAGATTCTCGTCGCCCAGGGTTCACTCGCGGAGCGCAGGTTCACCGGGGTGTACGGATACCAGGGGCGCGTGATCGGCGCCGTCACCTTCGACCAGTCGCGCTGGCTGCCGTTCTACCAGCACCTGATCGAGACGACCGCACCGTTCCCGCCGCCGTTCGCGACCGTGGACCGGCGCTCCGACGGAAAGCGCCCGATCCCGGCCGACTTCCCCGACCCCTCCGTGCCCACGCACGGTCCGACCATCACTCTCAGCGGCTACTCGCCCGCCGACCGGCAGTTGGTCTTCACCCCCGGACGGTGACGACCGCAAGCCTTTGACGGCAGTCCCTCCCGTCCGAGTCCGTCCGGGGCCGGACCACTCCACCGCCCGAGCTGTCTCCGACAACGCCGCCACGGCCGGCGCCCGCCCACAAGGACCTGTCATGACGTCACTCCTGGCGCAGATCACCGACTATGCCAATCGCGCCGACCCCTACCCCCTCTACAAGGAGCTCCGCAAGACGCCGGTGGCCCACGACGAGGACGGCCCTTTCGTCATCAGCACCTACCACGACATCCAGAGCCTGCTCCACGATCCGCGGCTCAGTTCCGAGGCCCGCAATCTCTCCGCACAGGTGGCCGACGAGCTGCAGCAGCCGGAGGAGGAGACGACCCTGCCGCCCGGCTTCCTGCGTCTCGACCCTCCCGAGCACGACCGCCTGCGCCGTATGACCAACCGCCCCTTCGGACCGCCGCACAGCCCCCGCCGTGTCGACGGCATGCGCCAGGAGCTCGGCGAGATCGTCTCCGGTCTCATCGACGGTCTCGCGAACGGGAACCGGATCGACCTGGTCGACCAGTTCTCCTATCCGTTCCCCGTCACGGTGATCTGCCGACTGCTCGGTGTTCCGCGGGAGGACGAGACACGCTTCCACACCTGGGCCGAGACCATCGCCGCCAGCCTGGATCCCGCGCCTGACGAGGACCTCACAGAGCGGGACCGCGTCACGGCGGAGGCCAGGACGCAACTGGGCATGTACCTGGCCGGGCTGATCGAGGAGCGGCGCAAGTCGCCGCGTGACGACATGCTCTCCCAACTGGTCAACGGTGGCGGACAGGATGGCGCCATGACGACGATGGAGGTGCTCAGCACCGCGGCCCTGCTGCTGATCGCCGGCCATGAGACGACGGTCAACTTGATCACCAACGGGATGCTCACCCTGCTGCGCCACCCCGAGGTGCTTCAGCGGCTGCGGAACGAGCCGCGCCTGGCCGTGCCGATCGTGGAGGAGCTGCTGCGTTACGAACCGCCGGTGCAGCTGCTGCCCCAGCGCACCCCGATCGCGGACATCGAGGTCCGGGGCGTCTCCATCCCCAAGGGTTCGTCGATGTGGCTGATTCTCGCGTCGGGCAACCGTGACCCGCAACGCTTCGAGGATCCCGACCGGTTCGACCCTGACCGGAAGGACATCCAGCACCTGGGACTCGGCAGCGGCATCCACAGCTGCTTCGGCGCGCCGCTCGCCCGCCTGGAGACCCAGATCGCCCTGACCGAGCTCGCCCGCAGGCTCGACAACCCCCGCCTGGTGGAAGATCCTCCGCCCTACCGCCAGAACGCCGTCCTGCGTGGCCCCCGCCATCTGAACATCGAGTTCGACGGCTTGCGTCCCTAGGCCGCACGCACCGGACGACGCGCGCCCCGCCCTGCGGGCGGACGGCGCCATGTGTCAGAAACGCGGCGCTCGGGACGAAGAGCAGGCGGCGTGCCCGAGGCACGCCGCCTGCTCTTGGTCCCAGGAGGAGGCGACAGGGGATGCCCCCTCCTGCCCTGTCAGCGGCTGAGATGGACGGTGAGCTGCGTCTCCGTGTCGCTGATGTTGACGGCGTGGACGAAGCCGCGGGCCTTGTGGAAGCGGTCGGTGCCTCCGGTGATCGCGAAATTGATGTCGCCCGGGCCGGCGGCGGTGACGGTGAACCGGCCGGTCAGCGTGAGCTGCCCGAGAGGGAAGGTGAGCGACCCCTGGCACAGAAGGTCGAACTCGTCAACGGGGGCGAGCCGGGTCAGGGTGCAGACCTGGCCGTAGGTACCGACCTTCTCGGTGCCGCGGAAGACATCCCCGCTGATGACGAATTCGTCGCCTTGGCTGGGCCCGGACGACCCGTCCACATCGACGAAACTGGCCTGCACCTGCCTCGCGACCAGCTCGACGACTCCCTCATTGCCCGTCGTGGGGTCGGCGCCGGTACCGGCGGCGGCCGAAGCCGGGTGAGCGCAGGCGAGAAGGGCCGCCAATCCGGTGGCCGCGCTCCAACAGACACGCTTGAAGTGACGCACGGTTTGTCTCCTGTGGGACTAGGGGGCGGCTCACTGACCATGTGTCACGTGATGTACCGATTCCCAGGTCAGCATCATGTGGATGGAGTGGCTCCGCGACTCCCGTCTGGCCATCCAGGTGAATGGGGCACGCACCTGCCGGTCGGGGTGCTTCCCGCGGACACGTCCGCGTGGCCGATGGGTCCGGCTCCGCGGAATCCTGACGAGGTTTCAATGGCCCGCCGCGGTGCCTTCTCGTTGCAGGCGCCGGCTCCCGCACGAGTCGCACGCTGTCTCCTCCTCGTCGGGCGGCGCATGCCACGCAAGGCATCGGCCAAGGCCGTGGAGCCCGACGCGGCCCAGAGCGCCGGATGGCGTGGCCGGCCCCGAAACCAATGGATCGACACGTCCTTCCGACGCGTCGTTCCCCGATCACGCCCATCTCTTCGATACTGGACGTCGACGTCATCAGCCGGCGACAGAGCCGGATGCCCCTGATGGCCAGTCAGCAAGATCAGTACTGAGTCAGCATCAGCCCCGCCGGACTCCGGCCCAGACCGCCGCCAAACGCCCAGTGCCACATCCCGTACATGCCTGCTGCCCAGGTAAGACAGCTCAAGACCTGGCCGCTACGCTCCCCAGGAGGAACCGTTGAGGATGCTCATCAATGTGCCGGAGACGGTCGTCGCGGACGCGCTGCGCGGCATGGCTGCCGCGCACCCCGACCTCTCCGTGGACGTGGAGGGACGGGTGATCGTACGGCGCGACGCGCCCGTGGCCGGGAAGGTGGCGCTCGTCTCCGGCGGCGGGTCGGGGCACGAACCACTGCACGGCGGCTTCGTCGGGCCCGGGATGCTGGACGCCGCCTGCCCCGGTGAGGTGTTCACCTCCCCCGTGCCGGATCAGATGGCACGTGCCGCCGCCGCCGTCGACAGCGGCGAAGGGGTGCTGTTCATCGTGAAGAACTACACCGGCGACGTGCTCAACTTCGACATGGCGATCGAGCTCGCGGAGGACGAGGGAGTACGGCTGGCCAAGGTGCTGGTCAACGACGACGTCGCGGTGACGGACAGCTTGTACACCGCCGGGCGCCGCGGTACCGGGGCCACCCTGTTCGTCGAGAAGATCGCGGGGGCCGCCGCCGAGGAGGGGGCTCCGCTGGAACGGGTCGAGGCGATCGCCCGGCAGGTGAACGACGGATCCCGCAGCTTCGGTGTCGCTCTGAGCGCCTGCAGCACCCCTGCCAAGGGCAGCCCTACCTTTGAACTACCTGCCGGTGAGCTGGAGTTGGGCATCGGGATCCACGGCGAGCCGGGGCGCGAGCGGCGCGCGATGATGACGTCGGGAGAGATCGCCGACTTCGCCGTGAGCGCGATCCTGGACGATATGAAGCCCTCGGCGCCCGTACTCGTACTGGTCAACGGAATGGGCGCGACCCCTCTGCTGGAGCTGTACGGCTTCAATGCGGAGGTGCAGCGTGTGCTCGCGCAGCGTCAAGTGGCCGTCGCGCGTACGCTCGTGGGGAACTATGTCACCTCGCTCGACATGGCCGGCTGCTCGGTCACCCTGTGCCAGGCGGACGAGGAGCTGCTTCGGCTGTGGGACGCACCGGTGCAGACATCGGCGCTGCGCTGGGGCCGCTGACGGTCGTGCCGGACGGGCAGCGACGACAACGCCGATGGGAACACCGGGAGTTCATGTGCTCGACGCCGACTTCTTCCGTCGATGGCTCGTGGCTGCGGCCGCGGCCGTGGACCGGGAGGCGGACCGCCTGACCGAGCTGGATTCGGCGATCGGCGACGCGGACCACGGCAGAAACCTCCAGCGCGGGTTCGCGGCCGTCACCGCGGCGGTCGGCAAGGAGCCCCCCGCGACCCCGGGGGCCGTACTCATGCTCGCCGGACGGCAGTTGATCTCGACCGTGGGCGGTGCGTCCGGGCCCCTGTACGGAACGCTGCTCCGGCGCACCGGCAAGGCGTTGGGGGACGACGGCGATGTGACCGCGGCACAGCTCGGCGATGCCCTGCGCGCCGGGGTGGCCGCGGTGGCGCAGCTGGGCGGCGCGGCGGCCGGGGACAAGACGATGCTGGATGCCCTCGAACCGGCGGTTGCCGCGCTCGGCGAGACCACGGATTCCTTCGCGGTGGCCCGCGCGGCGGCGGAGCAGGGCGCTCTGGCGACGGTCCCCATGCAGGCGCGGAAGGGCAGGGCCAGCTATCTCGGTGAGCGAAGCATCGGCCACCAGGACCCGGGCGCGACATCCTCGGCTCTGCTCATCGCCGCACTCGCCGAGACGGTGGAGGCTGCCCGGTGAGCGAGGAACGGCTTGTCGGAATCGTGCTCGTCTCGCACAGCAAGGAGGTCGCCGAGTCCGTCGCCGAACTGGCCCGGGGCCTCGCGGCCGGTGGTACGTCCGCGCCGGTGGCTCCGGCCGGCGGAGCCCCGGACGGCTCTCTGGGCACCAGCGCCGAGCTGATCAGCACGGCGGCGCACCAGGTCGACCGTGGCGCGGGGGTCGCCGTGCTGGTGGACCTGGGCAGCGCCGTGCTCACGGTGAAGGCGCTGCTGGCGGAGGGCGACGAGCTGCCGGACGGCACCCGCCTCGTGGACGCTCCCTTTGTGGAGGGCGCGGTGGCGGCGGTGGTGACCGCATCCGCCGGGGCGGATCTGGACGCGGTCGAGTCGGCGGCCTCGGAGGCGTACAGCTACCGCAAAGAGTGAGCGGTCGGGAATGCGGCCGGTGTCGACGCGACCGCCCGGCGGGAGTCGGCCATGCACCGGGCGGAGCTACGGGCCACCACCCGTCCGCGGCGTGTCTGACGCGCCCGGCCCCCTTGAAGTGGCACGCCTCCTGGGCCGCTCCTAGCGTCGGTCCCGTCGAGGTGCATTTCCTGCCCTCCGTGGAACCTCCTCCGCGACTGCTCCTCGGGAACTCGGAGATCGAGCCATGCGCGCGACAAGGATCGCCTCGTTGTCACTCGGCTGCTTGTTCGCTGTCGCTCTGACGGCGCCCGTAGCCGCTGCCGACGACGAAGCCGAGGCGAGCGCCGTCATGCCCTTCGGCTTCGATGTCTCGCCGCAGAGGGTCGCGCCCGGCGGCACGCTCACGCTCACCGTCACCCGTTGCGCAGCGCCGACGGCCACCGTTTCGTCAGCGCTGTTCGACACCGTCACCCTCACCGATGGCAAGCCCGGCACGGCCCAGGTCAACGCGGACGCGAAGGCCGGTGGCGAGTACGAGGTCAGCTTCCACTGCAAGGGCGAGAAGGGGGCCACCTCCCTCATCGTCACCGGGGATTCCGACGACCCCGGCGGCTCCCTCTCCGCCCCCGACGACAGCCCCAGCTCCGTACCCCGCCCCAACTCGGCCTTGGACTCGGACTCTGGATCCGACTCGGAGCCGGGCACCGACACGGAGCCGGGCACCGACGCCGGTCTCGATGCCGGGTCCGGCTCGGACCCCCGCCTCGCATCGGACTCCGACGCCACCTCCCGATCCGAGACCGGATTCGCTTCCGATCCCACTGCCGACTCCGACTCCGACTCCGGCTCCGACTCCGGCTCCGATGCCGACGCCGGCTCCCACCTCGCATCGGACTCCGATCTCGGCTCGCACCCCGAACCCGACTCCGACTCCGACAAACGCCCTGACACCGCTGCCGACTCCGACAAGCGCCCCGACACCGACGCCAACTCCGACAAGCGCCCCGACACCGCTGCCGACTCCGACTTCGGCTCCCACCCCGACGCCGGTGCCGACAAGCGCCGCCCGCAGCACCCCGGCACCGGCCACGACTCCGGCAAGCGCCCGCAGCACCCCGTGGTGACCAAGCCCGGCGGTGGCGTCCGGGGCGGTGAGGGCGGCAGCTTCGCCGGTGTCGGCACCGGGCCGGCAGCGCTGGGTTACGCACTGGTCGCGGGCGCCGCGGCCGGCGGCGTCTACCTGATGCGCCGCCGACGGGACCGCACCGAAGGCGGCGTCTGACGGTGCACCCACGGCTGTGCCGCCCCGCGCCGTCGCGCCGAGGTGGCAGAGCACCCGTCCGAAGGAATGCCATCCATGCCCACCTTGTCCAGGCGCGGCCCCTGGTTCACGCTCGTCTGCGTGCTGCTGTTCGGCCTGTTCCTCATCCGCTACGGATCCGCCGATCCGGGAGGTGGGCCACCGCAGCCGCGTCCTGCCGCGGCGGTCCACCGGCACACGCCGGCCGCCGCACTGCTGCCGGCCGCGCCCGATCCGCTGCCGCGCGCGGCCCCGCTGCGCCTCACGATTCCCTCTGCCGGGGTGAAGGCCCCGCTCACCCCTGTCGGCCTCGATGCCGAGGGCTGGATCGCCTCCCCCTCGGCGCGGGACCGCAATCTCGCCGGCTGGTACGCGGCCTCGGTCAGCCCCGGGGAACGCGGCACCTCCGTGATCACCGGTCATGTCGACACCAAGGCCGGGCCGGCGGTGTTCCAGGACCTCGGCTCCCTGGAGCGCGGCGCCCATGTGGAGGTCCGGCGGGGAGACGGGCGGACAGCGGTCTTCGCCGTCTATGCCGTCGAGTTGTACACCCGGAAGGACTTTCCCGCCGAGAAGATCTACGCGGACGCTCCGGAGGCCGAACTGCGCTTGATCACCTGCGGCGGCGACTTCTCGAAGCGGACCGGGTACGAGGGGAACGTCGTCGCGTTCGCGCGTCTCATCGCCATCCGCTGACCCGCGGGGCGCGCCCGCAAGGGCAGTGGCCTCCGGCGTCAGATCAGGGCGGCGGCTTCTCGTACAGCGAGGTCGCGGCCCTGCGCGTACGCCTGCGCGAAGGATGCCGCTCCCAGCGCTTCCCGCAGATCCCGCTCGGCGCGCCGCCGGACCACGGTTTCGTCGCCGAACACGCGCAGCCCGAGCCAGCCGGGCACGTGGTCCGCCCGGTCGTACACAGCGAGCAGCCGCGCCCCGTCCGAAGCCGCTCCCCCATGGGCCATCGCCCAGGCGGCGCACAGGAACTGATCCACGATCAGGTGCGGGGCGACCAGATACGCCAGATGGTCCAGCCGTCGTACCGCCTCGCCCGTGCGGGCCCTGGCCCCCTCATAGTCGCCCTCGACACAGTCGAGCCAGCCGTGCACCCCCGCGAGCAGGCCGGCGAACAGGCCCGTGCTGCGGTCTGCCAGATCGTGCTCCATCTCCCGCAACTGCTCCCGTGCGAGCGCGCTGCGGCCGGTGCGGCCGTAGTGGTGCACCAGCAGTAAGCGCGGTGTTGCCATCGTCTCGGGGGCGTACCGGTGGGAGTCCTTGGCCGCGTCGACGAGTGCCCGCTCCGCTCGCTCCCGCTCGGGCGGAGTCACGGCGGTCCTCAGCCGTGCGGCGGCCAGGCGCGCGGCGAACACCGGCACCTGGGCGTCCGCACCGACGCGGGCAGAGCAGTCCATCGCGCGCTCGAAGTCCGCGGCTGCCTCGTGGTGTCTGCCGGCGGCGTCGAGCGCCTCGCCGCGGGCGGAGAGGGACTCGGCGATCCCCCACTGGTCGCCCGCCGCCTCGAACAGCGCCAGCGCCCGGCCGGCATCCTGCAGGGAGCTGTCGAGGCCGCCGTGCCGGTCGCCGAGCAGCCTGGCCCTCATCAGCAGGGTGAAAGCGAACTCCCAGCCGTCCTGGTCGTCGCCGAACTCGGCGACGACGGCGTCCACCGTCTCGCCGAGTCCGGGGAACTCACCGGTCAACAGGCGGGCGATGAACCACATGGAAGCAGGCTGGGTACGCAGCTGCGGCAGGCCGGACCGGTAGGCGGACACCACGGCGCGCAGATGGCGCTGCGCCTCGGGCCGGGCCGGCTCCGCCCCGTCGTCGCCGGTGGCGAGGACGATCAGCCGGACACCGCGGCGTGCCTCCCACAGCACGTCGTCGGACCATGGAGGCGGGGCGGCGATCGCCTGTTCGGGAACCGGGACAGCCGTGCGCACAGGCGGGGCGAAGGGGTCGGGGCCGAGCGCCGCGACGGAGGGCGCCCAGGTGCGGGCGTCGGCCTGATGACTGCGTTGCTGCCAGAACCAGCTCATGGACCGGACGAGGCAGAGCGCTTCCTGCTCCTCGCCGAGGCGGACGGCGGTGCGCAGTGCCGAGCGTACGTTGTCGTGTTCCGTCTCGAAGCGTGCGAGCCAGAGCCCCTGTCGCGGCCCGCGCAGCTCGGGGTCGCCGGTGCGGACGAGTTCCCGGTAGGCGGTCAGATGGCGCAACTCGGCGCCGGCGCGTTCCCCTGACTCGTCCAGCCGTTCGGCGGCGTACTCGGCAACGGTCTCCAGGAGTCCGTACCGCATGCCGTCGGGTCCGCCGGGAGTGGCGACGACGAGTGACTTGTCGACGAGGGAGGCGATCTGGTCCAGCGCGGCGACGCCGCACACGGCCTCGGCCTGTTCGAGGGCGCAGCCGCCGGAGAAGACGGCGAGCCTGCGCAGGACGGCCCGTTCGTCGTCGGTGAGCAGGTCCCAGGACCAGTCGACGACCGCCCGGAGTGTCTGCCGGCGGGGCAACAGGGTACGGCTGCCGCCCGTGAGCAGCCGGAACCGGTCGTCGAGCCGGTCGGCGATCTGGCGCGGTGTCAGGGCGCGCAGCCGGGCGGCGGCCAGTTCCAGGGCGAGCGGCAGTCCGTCGAGCCTGAGGCAGATCTCGGCGCACGCATCGGGGTCGTCGTCGGCACGGAAGCCGGGCCGGGCGGAGGCGCCACGGTCGGCGAGGAGGTGCAGTGCCATGTCCTGCGGCAGCGGGCCGACGCCGCGTACGGATTCGCCGGGGACGCCGAGTGGTTCGCGGCTGGTGGCGAGGACCCGTACGCCGGGGCATCCGGTCAGGACCGCTTCGGCGAGGCGGGCGGATGCGTCGACGACATGCTCGCAGTTGTCCAGGACGAGGAGCATGCGGCGGCGTCCGCACACCTCCACGAGCTGGGTGAGCAGGTCCCTGTGAGCGGGCTCGGGCCCGGCGTCGCCGCGCAGCTGTGTCCCGCGGGCACCGAGCGCGGTCAGTACGGTTTCGGGGACGGTGTTCGCGTCGCCCACGGGGGCGAGTTCGGCCACCCAGACACCGTCCGGCCAGGCTCCCGCGGCTTCGGCGGCGGCCGCGGCCTCCAGGGCGAGCCGGGTCTTGCCCGCTCCCCCGGGCCCGAGCAGCGTCACCAGTCGGCTGTGCTCCAGCTGTGCGGCCACATCGGCCATCTCGGCCTCGCGGCCCACGAAGGAGGTGAGGCGGGCACGGAGGTTGCCGCGGGGCGGGGCAGGGGCGGCCGGTCGCTGTGGCGCCCCGCGGCCGGAGCTCTCCAGCAACTCGGCGTGCAGATGGCACAGTTCGGAGCCCGGGCCGGCACCGAGCCGGTCCGCGAGAGCCGCCCGTACCTCCTCGTACGCCTGAAGCGCTTCGGCCTGCCTCCCGGTGGCGCGCAGGGCTCGGATGCGCAGGGCCTGGAGAGGCTCGTCCAGCGGGGCTTCGGCCGCCAGCTGCGTCAGTTCGCCGAGCACTGCGGAGGCCCGCCCGAGTGCGACGTCGGCAGCCAGGCGGTTGTACCGCGCCTCGCTGCGGCGCCGGCCCGCCCGTACGGCCAGGGGATCGAGATCCGCGCCGGGCAGATCGGCGAGCGCCAGTCCGCGCCACAGGGCGAGACCCTCGTCGAGCAGGGCCGCCGCCTCGGCCGGCTCGTCCGCCTCCAGAGCGGCCGCCCCCTCGGCCGCCAGGCGTTCGAACCGGAACAGGTCGATGTCGTCCCGGTCCGCGACAAGCCGGTAGCCGCCGGACACGGAGCCCACCGCGGTCCGGCCGAGCACCCGCCGCAGACGTCCGACCAGCGCCTGGAGGGCGGCCGGTGCATCCGCGGGCTGCCGCCCGTCCTCGCCCCACACCCGGTCGGCCAGGTCTCCCGCCGGTACCGCACGGCCGCCCGCGGCGGCCAGGGCCGCCAGCAGCGCGCGCAGCCTCGGCCCGGCCAGGGGCGCTGCCCGGCCGTCGGGGCCGATGGCGCGGGTGGTGCCGAGCACCTGGTAGCGGTAGGTCACCGCCTCATTCTCCCCGCTCGCCGTCCACCGGTTCCCGGGCGGCCGCACGGGCCGGGGGTGCCATGGCCCGGGACACGCCCTTGGGTCATGTCCGTCGCAATGCCCCGTTCTGTCCGGGCGGCTCGGCCGGTATTCGCTCCCTCCTGCGTCCGGCACGGGACAGCACGCCCTCCCACCAGGTAGATTGGTCTACACCACTTGCGCTTTCAGAGACAGGGATCTTCGTGGAAGTTGTCATCGTCAAGGACTCCGCCACCGGCGGCGCACTGATCGCCGACGCCATGGCCGACCTGCTGCGACGCAAGCCCGACGCCCTCCTGGGCGTCGCCACAGGATCGACCCCGCTGCCCGTCTACGAAGCACTCGGGGCCACGGTGCGGGCCGGAGAGGTCGATGCCTCCCGCGCCCGGATCTGCCAGCTCGACGAGTACGTGGGCCTGCCCGCGGGCCACCCCGAGTCCTACCGCTCGGTCGTCCTGCGCCAGGTCGTCGAGCCGCTCGGGCTGACCGAGAACTCCTTCATGGGGCCCGACGGCACCGCCCAGGACGTGGCCGCCGCCTGCGCCGCCTACGACCAGGCGCTCGCCGATGCCGGGGGCGTCGACCTCCAGTTGCTGGGCATCGGCACCGACGGGCACATCGGCTTCAACGAGCCGTGCTCCTCTCTCGCCTCCCGTACGCGCATCAAGACCCTCACCCAGCAGACCCGCCGGGACAACGCCCGCTTCTTCAACGGACTGGACGAGGTCCCCCACCATGTGATCACCCAGGGCATCGGCACCATCCTGGAGGCCCGCCACCTGGTCCTGCTGGCGACCGGCGAGGCGAAGGCCGACGCTGTCGCCCTCGCCGTAGAGGGCCCGCTCTCGGCGCTGGTACCGGCCTCCGCCCTGCAGCTCCACCCGCACGCCACGGTCGTGGTCGACGAGGCCGCGGCCTCCCGCCTCAAACTCGCCGACTACTTCCGTGCCACGTACGCGGCCAAGCCGGACTGGCAGGGCCTCTGAGCCGACCGGCCGGTTCGCGCCGGCACCGCCCCGCGTCCCGGCCGGAATCGGAATGTTCCGGCCGGGAAAGGGTTCTGCACCGAACGGCTCATATTCGTACGGGAGTTGGTACGTTGAGCGTTCAACGGGGTGCGGGGGGATTCCATGGGCGACATCGACGTTGTACGGGCAAGTCTGGCGCGGGTGGAGCGGCGCGCGGCTCATGTGGTGCGTTACTTCTACGCGCATCTCTTCCACGGCCGTCCGCGGCTGCGGGCACTGTTCCCGGCCGACATGGACGACCAGTACGAGCGGCTCTTCGCCGCGCTGGTGCAGGTGGTGGACCATTTCGATCATCCGGGGCTGACCGGGCACCTGGAGCGGCTGGGCCGCGACCACCGCAAGTTCGGGACGACGGACGCGGATTACGCGGCGGTGGGCGACAGCCTGATCGCGGCGATCCGCTTCCACAGCGGGTCCTTGTGGGACGAGGACACCGAGGGGGCGTGGCAGCGGGTGTACGGGGTGGCTGCCACAGCCATGCAGAACGGCGCGTACCGCTCCGAGGCCGCGCTGGAACCGGCGCTGTGGCAGGCGAGAGTTGTCTCGCACCGTCTGCTCGGCGGCCGCACGGCGGTCGTGCAGGCCGTGCCGGACACCCCCTACCCCTGGCTGCCGGGCCAGTACGCCACGGTCACGCATCCGCGCCTGCCGGGCGTGTGGCGGCCCTACTCTGTCGCCGGCCGCCGGGGGCGCGAGGGTGTGCTGGAGTTCCACGTCGGGCGGGTGCCCGGTGGGCTGCTGAGCACCGCGCTGTGCGACGCCACCGCGCCCGGCACCTTACTGCAGTTCGGACCGGCCTCCGGTTCCGCACTCGCTCCCCCGCCCGGCACTCCCGCCGTCACCCTGATCGCGGCGGGCAGCGGCTGGGCCCCGGTCAAGGCCGTCCTCGACGAGCTGCTCGCGCGCCGGCCCGCGCCCCGTATCAGGATCGAGATCGCGGCCCGCACGGACCAGGACTTCTACGACTGCGCGCACCTGGTGGGCCTGCTCCAGGCGCACCCCGCGCTCGAGGTCCACTGGTGGTACCGGCAACGGGGCGAGGGACGCGTGCGGGCGGCCGAGCGGCTGCACCGGCATCTGCGGGCCCGTCAGGACTGGCAGACCGAGAGCGTCTACCTGTCCGGCCCTGTCATGTTCGTGCACGAGATCGCGGAGCTGCTCGGCGAATTCGGCCTGCCGCACGAGTCGTTGGTGCGGGACCCGCTGCCGTCCTCCGTGCAGCCACGGGGGTACGCCTCGCACGCACAGAGACTGCTCGATCCGCCGCCGGTGCCATGGATCGATCCCGATGCCCGCACGAGGCTGCCCGTCCACGACCGGGCGTCCGCCCATGCCGAGACGCTCACCGCGTAGGCTTCGCGTCCCGACGGTGCCGTGGTGCTCAGGCGGCCCTCACCGCCTGCGGCGGCAGCGGAAGAGAACGGCCACCAGTGCGGCAAGGGCGGCCACGATCAGCCCGGGGGCGGCACGCTTGACCGCCGGCAGGCCGGCCGTACGCAGCAGATCGATGGCTTCCGGCTCCTCCGTGCCCGTGTCGACGTCGGCACCGACCTTGTGGGCCGGGCCCGGGCGGGCAGCGGCGTGCCCGGAGTCCTCGACCACTTCCCCGCCGCCCGCGAGCCGCTGGGCCAGGCAGTCGGCGAACTGGCCGATCAGCTTGTCGCCGACCTCGGCCATGACACCCCGGCCGAACTGAGCCGGCCGTCCCGTGACCGTCAGATCGGTGACGACCGCGACGGCCGTGGCGCCGTCCTCAGCGGTCAGTGTGCCGGTCACGGCCGCACTCGCCGTGCCCTGGCCGCGTACTTCCTTGCCGCGGGCGGCCAGCACGAAGCGGTGCGCACTCTCGTCCTTCTCCTCGAAGGTCGCCGTGCCCCGGTACGTCACCGCGATGGGCCCCAGCTTCACCTTCACCGCACCGTCGATGGTCTCGCCGTCGTAACTCTCCACAGTGGCGCCCGGCATGCACGGCGCGACCCGCTCGATGTCGAGCAGTGCCTTCCACGCCTCGTCGACCGGGACAGGAACAGTGAACGAGTGTTGCAGCTCCATGCCTCCTCCTCACGTCTCATACCGACTTCAGCCGTGACCGGTGGATCGCGCCGTCCGTGTCCGCCAGCGGTGCGCCGCTGCCGCCCCAGCGCAGTGCGACAATCTCCGCCGCGATCGAGACGGCGACCTCCTGGGGCGTACGGGCACCGATGTCGAGACCGATCGGCGAGCGCAGCCGCGCCAGTTGCGTCTCGTCCAGCCCCTTCTCCCGCAGCCGGGCCAGCCGGTCCTCGTGCGTACGGCGGCTGCCCATCGCCCCGATGTAGGCGGCCGGCATGCGCAGGGCCAGGTCCAGCAGCGGAACGTCGAACTTCGGATCGTGGGTCAGCACGCACATCACCGTCCGGTCGTCGACCTCGGTGGCGCGCAGATACCGGTGCGGCCACTCGACGATCACCTCCACACCGTCGGGGAAGCGCCGGGGGTCGGCGAAGACCGGGCGCGCGTCGCACACGGTCACCCGGTAACCGAGGAACGCGCCGATCCCGGCCGCCGCGGCCGCGAAGTCGATCGCGCCGAACACCAGCATCCGCGGCGGTGGTGTGAACGACTGCAGAAACACCGTCACATCGTCCTCGCGCCGCTCGCCCTCCGGGCCGTAGTGCCGCCGGCCGGTGGCGCCCTGTGCCAGTTCCCCGCGTGAGTCGGCGGTGACGGCGGCGTCGAGCCCCTCGGCTCCGAGGGTGCCGGACACGGCGTCCGGCCATACGGCGAGGGTCGCGCCCTGCCTCGCGGGGCCGTCGATCACGGTGGCCACCACGACCGGGCGGTGCTCGGCGACCGATGCGGCGACCTGTCCGAACGTCGTGTCCGTCTCGGCCGACACGGGGCGTACGAGGAGCGTGATCTCCCCACCGCAGGTGAGGCCGACGGCGAACGCGTCCTCGTCGGTGTAGCCGAAGGTCTGCAGCTGCGGGCTGCCACTGGCCACGACCTCCTTGGCCAGCTCGAACACCTCGCCTTCGACGCAGCCGCCCGAGACGCTGCCGACGACCTCGTCCCCCGGGCCCACCGCCATCGCGGCTCCGGGACCCAGGGGAGCGCTGCGGCTGACCCCGACGACCGTGGCGAGTCCGAACGGGCTGCCCGACGCGTACCAGTGACCGAGCGCAGGAAGAATGTCACGCATGGGCCGCACCTCTCACCACTGACGCCAGGCGTTCCAGTGCCGCCAGGCTGTGTCCCTCGACGAACGCGTCCACGCTGGGCAGCGCCGCCGCCATGCCGGCCGCGAGCGGCTCGTAACCGGGGCGGGCCTTGCGCGGGTTGGCCCACACGACACGGTGCGCCAGCCTCTGCAACCGCCGCATCTGGGCCGCGAGCAGCGCCGGGTCCGCCCGCTCCCAGCCGTCGGAGAGCACGACCACCACCGCTCCGCGGACGACTCCCGGCCGGCCCCAGCAGTCCAGGAAGCCGCGCAGTGTCTCACCCAGCCGGGTGCCTCCGCCAAGGTCCGGCACGGCGGACGCGACGGCGGCCAGCGCCTCGTCCGGATCGCGGTGCGCCATCTGGCGGGTCACGCGGGTGAGCCGGGTGCCGAGGGTGAAGACCTCGGTGGGGCTACGGGCTCGGGCGCCGTGGGCTGCGGCGTGGGCGAAGCGCAGCAGGGCACCGGCGTACGGGTCCATCGAGCCGCTGACGTCCAGCAGCAGCACCACCCGGCGGGGTTTCGTGGCACGGGCCCGACGGCGCAGCCGGGCCGGTTCCCCGCCGTGGCGCAGCAGTTCGCGTACGGTGCGCCGCGGATCGACGCCGCCGCGCCGGGCCGGGCGCAGCCGCGCGGTGCGCCGCGGCTCCCCGCTGAGCGCGAACGCGGCCAGCAGGCGGCGCAGTTGGTCCCGCTCCGACGCGGTCAGTTCCGCCATGTCACGGTGGCGCAGGACCTCCGTGGAGCCGGCCGCGGCGGGAGACGCGCGCGGTGCGCCGTGCGGACGCTCCGCGTCCGGCGCGGGCGTACCGCTCCTGGCCGACACCGGCCGCAGTACCGGCCGAGGAGGGGTACGCACCCGATCGCGGCGCTGTTGCGGCGGTGCGAAGTAGGCGGCGAACACACGGTCGTAGCGTTCGAGGTCGTCCCGGCTGCCGCACAGTGTGAGCCGGCCCGCCCAGTAGACGTCGGATCGCCGGCCCGGGCCGAGCGCGTCGAGCGCGCACACGAAGGCCTGTACGCGTTCCGGGCCGGCGGCGACCCCGGCCGCGCGCAGCGCCCGGGCGAAGCCGACGGCGACGGCCGTCGGGCCGTTCACGTGGGACATGGCGGTCACGCTCCCCTCACCGCGAGGACCGCGGACAGGTCGAGCGAGCGGGCCCGCTGCGCGTCCTCGTGGTACTTCAGCACCGAGCCCAGCGTGTCGAGGGCCAGTTCGACGTCGAGTTCGGTGGCACCGAGTGCGTCGAGGGCCTCGGCCCAGTCGATGGTCTCGGCCACGCCCGGCGGCTTGAGCAGGTCCTGGGTACGCAGCATCTGCACGACGGCGGTGACCTGGGCGGCGAGCCGCTCGGTCACCTGGGGCTGCCGCTTGCGGACGATGGCCAGTTCGCGGGTGAAGTCGGGGTGGTCGAACCAGTGGTACAGGCAGCGCCGTTTGAGTGCGTCGTGCACCTCACGGGTGCGGTTGGAGGTGAGGACGACGACGGGCGGCCGGGATGCCCGAAGGGTGCCGAGCTCGGGGACGGTCACGGTGTAGTCGGAGAGCAGCTCGAGCAGAAAGGCCTCGAACTCGTCGTCGGCCCGGTCGATCTCGTCGATGAGCAGGACCGAGGGGTGGGTCTCCAGGGCCCGCAGCAGGGGACGGGCGATGAGGAAGCGTCTGCTGTACAGCTCGCCCTGGAGCCGGTCGGCGTCCGTGGTCCCGGCGGCCTCGGCGGTCTTGAGGTGCAGCAGCTGGCGGGGGAAGTCCCAGTCGTACAGGGCTTGGGAGGCGTCGATGCCCTCGTAGCACTGCAGCCGGATCAGGGGCGCGTCCATGACCTGGGCGAGGGCTGCGGCGAGCGCCGTCTTGCCGACGCCGGCGTCGCCCTCGCAGAAGAGCGGCCGGTGCAGCTTCAGGGCCAGGTAGCACGCGGTGGCGAGACCGTCGTCGACGAGATAGCCCGTCTTCTCCAGTCCCGCGCGAAGCTCACCGGGCCCTTCCCTCACACCCTCACCCCGTCTCCGCGGTCCTGGCCGTCAGTCCATTCCGGCGGCGGCTGTCACGGCCCGTCGGGTGAGCACCCGCGCGAGGTGTTCGCGGTACGCGCGCGAGGCCGAGAGATCGGATGTCGCACGTGTGCCCTCCGCCGCGGCATCGGCGGCGCGTGCCACCGCCTCCGGTGTCGCCGCCGAACCGGCGAGCGCCTCTTCGGCGGCGGCCGCCCGTAGCGGGGTCGGGCCCATGTTGGTGAGCGCGACACGCGATTCGGTGAGGTGGCCGTCGCCGCGCCGTACCATCGCGGCCACGCCGACGATGGCCCAGTCCTGCGCGGCGCGGCTGAACTTCTCGTAGTGGAAGCCCCAGTTGTCGGCCTTCGGTACCCGGACCTCCACGAGCAGTTCGTCGGGCCGCAGCACGGTCTCGAGATAGTCGGTGAAGAATTCGCGGGCGGGGATGGTGCGCCTGCCCTGTGGCCCCGCCGCGACCATCCCGCCGTCGAGGGCGAGCAGCACCGATGGCAGGTCACCGGCCGGGGCGGCGTGGGAGAGGGAACCGCCGATCGTGCCCCGGTGCCGTACGGCCGGATCGGCGACGGTCTCCGTTGCGGCGGCGAGCAGTCCTGCGTGACGGCGCACCAGCGGGTCGTGGATGACGTCATGGTGCGTCGTCATGGCTCCGATGACGAGCGCGCCCGTGTCGAAGTCCTCGCGGACGCCGCGCAGTTCGGGGATCCTGCCGACGTCGACGAGGATCTCCGGGAACGCGAGCCGCAGCCGCAGGATGGGGATCAGGCTCTGGCCGCCGGCCAGCACCTTCGCCTCGTCGCCGCCGTCCGCCAGCGCGCGCACCGCCTCCTCGACCGACTGCGGCCGTGCGTAGTCGAATGCCGCGGGGATCATGCGGGCACCTCCTCGGCCCTGGCCGCCTGCCGGACGGCCTCCCAGATGCGGTGGGGTGTGCACGGCATCTGCACGTCCGTGACGCCCAGCGGGCGCAGCGCGTCGACGACCGCGTTGACGACGGCCGGGGTGGACGCGATGGTTCCCGCCTCGCCGACACCCTTGACGCCGAGCGCGTTGGAGGTCGCCGGGGTCTCGGTGCGGTCGGTGACGAAGTCGGGCAGGTCCACGGCGGAGGGCACGAGGTAGTCGGCCATGGTGCCGGTGAGGAGGTTGCCCTCGGTGTCGTACACCGCCTCCTCGTAGAGCGCCTGGGCGATGCCCTGGGCGAGGCCGCCGTGGATCTGGCCCTGGACGATCATCGGGTTGATCGCCTTGCCGACGTCGTCGACGCAGACGTAGCTGCGGATCCGGGCCCGGCCGGTCTCGGTGTCGACCTCGATGGCGCACAGGTGGGTGCCGTGCGGGAAGGAGAAGTTGTCGGGGTCGACGACGTGTTCGGCGTTGATGGTGGGTTCCATTCCCTCGGGCAGGTCGTGGGAATGGAAGGTCTCGAACGCCACTTCCTGGATGGACTTCGCCGCCTCGGGCGACCCCCTGACCGTGAACTTCCCGGCGGAGAAGTCGAGGTCGGACTCACTGGCCTCGAGCAGGTGCGCTGCGACCTTGCGGGCCTTCTCCACCACCTTCTTCGCGGCGTGGTGTACGGCGAGCCCGCCGATCACGAGCGAGCGGGAGCCGTAGGTGTCCATGCCCTGCGGCACGGCCCTGGTGTCGCCGTGCACGACCTCGATGTCCTCGAACGGCACCCCGAGCACATCGGCCGCGATCTGACTCCAGCAGGTGGCGTGGCCCTGGCCGTGCGGGGTGGTGCCGGTGGTCACCTCGACCGTGCCGGTGGGCAGCATCCGGATGCTCGCACTCTCCCAGCCGCCGGCCACATAGCGCAGGTCGCCCAGAATCCGGCTGGGTGCGAGGCCGCACATCTCGGTGTAGGTGGAGATACCGATGCCGAGCCGTACGGTGTCGCCCCGTTCGCTCCGCTCGCGCTGTTCGGCACGCAGGTCGTCATAGCCGAAGAGGGCGAGCGCCCGGTCGGTGGCCGCTTCGTAGTTGCCGCTGTCGTAGGTGAGCCCGGAGACGGTGGTGTACGGGAATTCCTCGTGTCCGATCCAGTTGCGGCGCCGCAGCTCCATCGGGTCGAGGCCGAGTTCCGCAGCCAGTTCGTCCATGGTGCGCTCGATGGCGAACGTGGCCTCGGGGCGGCCCGCGCCGCGGTAGGCGTCGGTGGGCGTCCTGGTGGTGAAGACTCCGGTGCAGTTGAACGTGTACGCGTTCATTTTGTAGATGCCGGGGTACATGAACGCGCCCAGCAGAGGGGTGGCCGGTGAGATGAGCATCAGGTAGGCGCCCATGTCGGCGAGCAGATCCACACGCAGGCCGAGCAGTTTGCCGTCCTTGGTGGCGGCGATCTCCACGTCCTGGAGCTGGCCGCGGCCGTGATGGGTGGCCTGGTACCCCTCGGAGCGGGACTCGGTCCATTTGACCGGCCGGCCGAGCCGCCGGGCCACGGCGAGGGCGAGCGCCTCCTCGCCGTACACCTGGAGCTTGGAGCCGAAGCCGCCGCCGACGTCGGGGGCGACCACACGCAACTGGTTCTCGGGGATGCCTGTGGCGATGGAGAGTGTCACGCGGACGATGTGGGGGATCTGGGTCGAGGAGTACAGCGTGTACTCGTTCGAGGCCGTGGGCGGGGTGGCGACCACGGCCCGTGGTTCCATGGCGTTCGGGATGAGGCGCTGCTGGGTGTAGCGGCGGCGCAGTACGACGTCGGCCCGGGCCTTCTCGGCGTCGTAGTCGCCGGTCGCCAGTGGCCAGGTGTAGCAGCGGTTGGTGCCCTTGTCGGAGTGCACCAGCGGCGCGCCGTCGGCGAGCGCTGCCTCCAGGTCGAGCACGGGCGGCAGTGGTGTGTAGTCGACGTCCACGGCCTCGAGGGCGTCGGCCGCCGTGTAGCGGTCTCGGGCGATGACGACGGCGACGGGGTCTCCCACGTAGCGGACCTCGTCGACGGCCACCGCCGGGTGGTGGGGCATGACGATGTCCTCGGTCACCGGCCATACGCAGGGCATGGAGCCGAGCTCGTCGGCGAGGTCGCGGCCGCTGAACGCGGCGGTCACGCCGGGCTGCCGGAGCGCGCGGGAGACGTCGACCCGGTCGACGGTGGCGTGTGCCATGGGGCTGCGCAGGATCGCCATGTGGAGCAGACCCGTGACGGTGATGTTGTCGGTCCAGGTGGTGCGGCCGGTGACGAGCCGGGCGTCCTCCTTGCGGACCCGTGAGCGGCCGATCTCCCGCTCGGTCCGTTGCTGTGTCATACCGGCGCCTCCCGCCCGGCCCTGGCCGGGGTCGTGGGTGCGGCGGGAGCGCGCTCGGCGGGTGCGGCCCCGGTGGTTTCCGCCTCCGCGCCGGGCGTGGGAGCGGCGCGGCGGCGCTGCTCGGCAGCCGCCGCGAGGACGGCCCGCACGATGTTCTGGTAGCCGGTGCACCGGCAGAGGTTGCCCTCGAGGCCGATGCGGATCTCCTCCGGCGAGGGGTCGGGGTTCTCCTTCAGCAGATCCCGCGCGGCCATGATCATGCCAGGCGTGCAGTAGCCGCACTGCAGGGCGTGCTGCTGGTGGAACGCGGTCTGGAGCGGATGCCATTCGGCGTCCGAGGCGAGCCCCTGGATGGTGGTCACCTCGCTGCCGTCGGCCTGGACCGCGAGGACCGTGCAGCTCTTGACGCTGTCACCGTCCAGGTCGACGGTGCAGGCCCCGCAGTTGGTGGTGTCGCACCCGATGGGTGTGCCGGTGAGACCGAGATGGTCGCGCAGGTAGTGGACGAGGAGCAGGCGGGGTTCCACATCGTCCTCGTAGAGCGTGCCGTCGACCGTCAGCGAGATGCGCGTCATCTGACCTCCCAGGGCACGGGCAGTGGGAAATCTGCCTTTCTGCACCGATATACGCAACTTTAGGCGGCGGCCATGACCCGCGCGAGCCTTGGGGCGCAAGGGCCCCGACACGGATGGCCGAGTGGTGTCCGCTGTGGGCTGAGAGGTCCCTCGGCCGCGCCCCTTCCGACTGGTTCGAGGGAGGCGTAATTTTGATTACATGACTGGCAGCGAGCAGGAACAGGTGCTGCGGGGCTGGTTCGCCGGACGTCTGCCGGACGGACTCTTCGCCGAGCTCCTGGATGTGACGGTGGACCGTGAGGAGATCACGGTCGTGGGGCGGATCCCGGAGCCGGAGCTCGGCGAGGACGCGTCCCAGGCGGAACGGGAAGCGGCGGTGGAGGGCCGTGTCGCAGAGTTCCGGGAACGCACCCGGGACGAGCGCATCGGGGTGGCACGGGAGGCCGAGCGGCGGTTCGGGCGCAAGGTCTCATGGGGCGTGGAGTGCGGCGGCCGAAGAGCCATGTACACCACGCTGGCCGCACCGGCCATGACGCGGCTTCGCCAGCCGGAACGTCAGGTGCTGGACACCCTGATCGCCGGAGGCGTGGCGCGCAGCCGCAGTGACGCACTGGCGTGGTGTGTCCGGCTGGTCGGGCGGAATGCGGACGACTGGCTGAGCGACCTGCGCGACTCCCTGAGACATGTCGACGAGGTGCGCGCCCAGGGGCCGGACAAAGCGTAGGCAGGGCCCGTCTTCCGGATCGGGCAGGATCCGCGAGCAAAACGCTCGGCCACCACGGCCGAGGACCGCTGTTGCGCGAGGTCGCGACGGGCTCCGCGATGCCGGACACCGCAGCCCGGCCGAACGTGATGCGGCAGGCGCTTCCCGTGTTCGCCTCGCAGCTGGACCCTGGGGGACGAGGCGACCCCGCAGCCGGACCTGCCGGGCGGGGCGACCGAGGACCAGGTACGGACGGCGTTCGCCGCATGTGCGGCGGCACAGGCCCGGACGGCGTGCAGCGAACGGCCCGAGCGCGCGGACGAGGACCGGTGCCCGGGGAAACCGGGACGCCCGCGACGGGGGCCGGCCGGAGATCCATCCGTGCCGGGTCGAGATCCATGACGGAGGTGCGGCGAAGGACGCGACGGTCACACGGTCGCGCGAGAACGGCTCGGTGGCTTTCGCCATCGACGGACTCGACGGCGCCCGGGTGGAGTCGGTCCCGCTCGGCAGTGACGACACGTCCGGTCTGCAGGGCCGGCGACCGGGTGGAGGCGGTGGAGTCCGCGGACACCGCCCCGCAGCAGCGTCGTCGGAGTGCTGTCACTGCTGCGGGCGGAGCTGGATCTGCCGAGGCAGCGGGTGCCGCTGCCGGACGAGCGGGGTCCGTCGGTGAACCGCCGTCCCGGGCTGCACCCTTCACTGCCTGCCGGGACCATCGCACCGGCCGCCCGCGGGCGCGGCCGCCCGCGCCCGCGGGTCGACACGTTACGAGGCGGTGCACCGCGGCCCGCGGCCCGAAACGGGTGTCCCCGATGTCGTTGCTGCACTGGGGCATGGGCCTGAAGCTCGCGTGCGCCGCCGGGGCCGTCGCGCTTCCCGGGCCTGGTCGCAGGCGGATCAAGAAGGGCGGCCGACTACCGCTGGAGGAAGGCGTCTTCGTCTGTTTCCAGCCGAATCGGCCTTACCACTCAGGTGACTTCCACCTGATACCCGCGCGAAAGGCCACGGACCACGTCGAGTGGCCGACGGACGCGGCACGCCGTCCGCTGACGCGGTCCACGCACGGCGTCCACTGCCACCATGCCCCGCTGGCCTGGGAGTTGGGCGAGGCCGGTGGCCGGTCCACGCCTGGCGTGCTGCCCGTCGGCGGTCAGCGTTCCACAGGCGCACGCCCGGGCGCCGGCAGTGGAACAGCAGGCGAAACAGCAGGCGGAGCGCAGGCGATTGCGGCCGAGCGCGCCACGGTGGACGGTTCGGCTCCGGTCACGACCGGGCAGGAAGACGACATACACCCCGGAACTGACGAACCCCCCGGGAAGGAACACCGCGATGGCAACACCTCTGTCCGCCGACAGATTACTCAAAGCCCTCCGCGACGAAGGTCTGCATGTCGTCGAGCACCGGAGCTGGCGTACCCACAACCGCAACCACATGGGTCCTTGGGGCCCCATGCACGGCGTGATGATCCATCACACAGTGACCTCGGGCACCCAGAACTCGGTGGACCTCTGCTACGACGGCTATGCCTCTCTGCCCGGTCCGCTGTGCCACGGAGTGATCGCCAAGGACGGCACGGTCCATCTCGTCGGCAACGGCCGCGCCAACCATGCGGGCCTCGGCGACGACGACGTACTGCGCGCCGTGATCAACGAGTCGGCCCCGCTGCCCGCCGACAACGAGGCCAACACGGACGGCAACCGGCACTTCTACGGCTTCGAGTGCATCAACCTCGGGGACGGCGAAGACCCTTGGCCGGCTGCCCAGCTCGAGGCGATCGAGAAGGCGGCCGCCGCGATCTGCCGCGCGCACGGCTGGACGCAGCGTTCCGTGATCGGCCACAAGGAGTGGCAGCCGGGGAAGGTGGATCCGCGCGGGTTCACGATGGACTCGATGCGGGGCCGGATCGCCGAGCGCCTGCGCGGCAGGCCACCCGGGCCGAAGCCGCCGGCGAGGTACGAGCCGTTCCCCGGCGCGGCGTTCTTCGCACGCGGGCGGCGCAGCCCGATCATCACCGCGATGGGCAAGCGGCTGGTGGCCGAGGGCTGCGGGCGCTACGAGGTGGGCCCTGGTCCGGAGTGGTCGGAGGCCGACCGCGCGTCGTACGCGGCCTGGCAGCGCAAGCTCGGCTACTCGGGCAGCGCGGCGGACGGTATTCCGGGCAGGACGAGCTGGGACAAGCTGAAGGTGCCCAACGTCTGAACGGACGCGGTGCGGTACGGCGCCCGGGCTGCCTCGCGGTGCGGTGCGCGCGGGGCAGCCCGGTCGCCGCGCACCGGTACCCGCCCGCGGCCTGCCGTCGGGCCCTGTCTGCCCGGTACTCCCGCCTCACAGCTCACGCAGAGCGGGCAGCAGGGTCTTCTCGGCCCAGTCGATGAACGGCTGCTGGTGCGCGCCGCCGATCTGGACGAGGGCGATCTCGGTGAACCCGGCCTCCGCGAAGGGGCGCACGGCTTCGACGAACGTGTCGAGGTCGTCGCCGCACGGGATCGCGTCCGCGACGTCCTGCGGTCGCACATGTTCGGTGGCCTGGGCGAACGAAGGCGGTCCGGGCAGCTCGGCGTTGACCCGCCAGCCACCGAGTGACCAGCGGAACTGGTCGTGGGCGCGGGCCACCGCGGCGTCGCGATCGGTGTCGTAGCACACGGGGAGCTGCCCGATCCGGGGCTTGCCCCCGCCGCCGTGCCGGTCGAACGCCTCCAGCAGCTCCTGCTTCGGTTCCGTCGCGATCACAAGGTCGGCGATCCGTCCGGCAAGTGCACAGGACTCCTCGCCGGAGACGGCGATGCCGAGGGGTACCGGCTGGGATGGCAGGTCCCACACCCTGGCGTCGACCACGTCGAAGTGGCTGCCGTGGTGGTTCACCTGACCTCCGGCGAGGAGATCGCGGATGATCCGGGCCGCCTCCTCGAGCATCTCCAGGCGCTCGTGGGCGCTGGGCCAGCCGCCGCCCACCACATGCTCGTTGAGCCTCTCACCGGAGCCCAGACCGAGCCGGAAGCGCCCCTGGGCGAGCAGTTGCACCGTCGCCGCCTTCTGCGCGACCACCGCGGGGTGGTACCGGGTCGTCGGGCAGGTCACGAACGTCATCAGCGGAATACGGGTGGTGGCCTGGGCGGCAGCACCGAGCACGCTCCAGGCGTACGGGGAATGACCCTGGGAGCCCAGCCAGGGGAAGTAGTGGTCGGAGATGACGGAGAAGTCGAAGCCGGCACGCTCGGCGCCGACGACATGGTCCACGAGGTCCCTCGGCCCGGCCTGCTCGGTCATCATCGTGTAGCCGATGTCCGCCATCGCTCAGGCGTCCTGGTGCTCGGGTCCGTGCCACAGGGTGGTGATGTTGCAGAACTCCCGCATGCCGTGGCCCGACAGCTCCCGTCCGTAACCGGACCGCTTGACGCCGCCGAAGGGCAGGGCGGGATGAGAGGCGGTCATGCCGTTGAAGAACACTCCGCCCGCCTCGAGGTCACGGGCGAACCGCTCCACCTCCGCCTCGTCGCGGGTCCACGCATTGGAACTGAGCCCGAAAGGTGTGTCGTTGGCCAGGCCCACGGCCTCGTCGATGCCATGGACGCGGTACACCGTGGCCACCGGACCGAAGGCCTCCTCGTGGTGGATGCGCATGCCGGCCGAGACATCGGTGAGCACCGTGGGCTCGTAGAACCAGCCGCGGGGCTGCTCCTCGGGCCGCCGGCCTCCGCACTGAGCGGTGGCACCGCGGGCGAGGGCGTCGTCGACGAGTTCCTCGAGGTCTGCTCGGCCCTGTTCGCTCGCGAGCGGGCCGATGTCGGTGGACTCCTCGATCGGGTCTCCGACGGTCAGTGCCTGCATGCCTGCCGTGAAACGGGCGCAGAAGTCGTCGTAGACGTCGTCGTGGACGATGAAGCGCTTGGCGGCGATGCAGGACTGCCCGTTGTTCTGCACGCGGGCCGTCACCGCGGTACGGGCGGCGCGCTCGACGTCCGCCGACGGCATGACGACGTAGGCGTCGCTGCCGCCGAGCTCCAGCACGGTCTTCTTGACCTCGTCGCCCGCTACTGAGGCGACCGAGCGGCCTGCGGGTTCACTGCCGGTCAGGGTCGCGGCCGCCACCCTGGGGTCGCGCAGAATGCCCTCGACCGCGCCCGAGCCGACGAGCAGCGTCTGGAAGCATCCCTCGGGGTAGCCGGCGCGGCGGAAGAGGTCCTCCAGGTACAGGGCGGTCTGCGGCACGTTGGAGGCGTGCTTGAGCAGGCAGACGTTGCCCGCCATCAGCGCGGGCGCGGCGAAGCGGACGACCTGCCAGAGCGGGAAGTTCCACGGCATCACGGCGAGGACGGCGCCGAGCGGGCGGTAACGGACGGTCACGCGCGTCGCGCCCGCGTCGTCGACGTCGGCGGGCGCCGGGTGCTCGTCGGCGAGCAGTTCCTCGGCGCGCGCGGCGTACCAGCGCATGGCCTTGGCGCATTTCGCGGCCTCGGCGCGGGCCGCCGCGATGGGCTTGCCCATCTCGGTGGTCATGGTGCGGGCGATCTCCTGCTGGTCCTGGTCCAGCAGGTCCGCGGCTCTGCCGAGCAGTTCGGCCCGGCGGTCGAACCCCGCGGTCCGGTGCTGCGCGAACGCGGCCATCGCCAGGGCGAGGCGCTGCTCGATCTCGTCAGGACCCAGCGCGTCGAACGTTCTGAGTGTTTCCCCGGTTGCGGGATTCACCGTGGCGATGGGCATGGAAAGGTCTCCTCGAGCTCGCTGCCGGACCCGGACGGCCCCCGGTCCGACGGATTCACTGGTGGACGCCGCTCTGCAGCCGAAGCTGGACGTCCTTTTCCTGGTCGCCTGCGGCCATGCCCTCCTCTTCGACATCGAACGCGGCGATCAGCGTCTCCTGCACGCGGTCCACGGCCCAGTAGCCGCCCTGGACACCGACCGTGACCGCCGACTCGAGCCGTACCGGCTGCGCCGGTTCCTGCGGGCGGGCCACGTCGAAGGTCGCGGTCCACACGGTCATGTGGTCCTCGGACACGTACTCGGGCGAGTCGTCGTCGGCGCGGTCCGAGGCGAAGGACCGGCCCAGGGCATGGAAGACCGTGTCGGCATCCTCCTTCGAGCAGCCGCTGATCGTCACCACGACCGGGTGTGTGACGTCCTGTGGAGTGTTCACGGTGATTCCTGCCTCTCGGAGAGGGACTGCGCGCCGGGCCGCCGGCCCGCCCGGGGCTCTGCCGCGAACCCCGTCGGCGTGTCCCTTCCAGCGTCGCTCCCTGGCGGGGCGGGTGCGAGCGGGCTGCGGCCGGACGGTGCCCGCCGCACGGCCGGCCTACCGGGCCGACGGGTACCCCGCCGTGCGCGGGCAATGCACCGGACGAGGATTCACAGAGCGGGCTGGGCAGGGACGGCTGCCGCGCTCACCGTGGCGTCCGGTCCGGCGGCAGCGGCGCCGGATCCCGCGCCGCCCGCCTCGCGGGACGGCGTACCCACGCGAGCAGCACGCCGAGCCCACCGCCGCCGCCGCCGGGGCACACCAGCTCGAGACGTACTGCGATCGCCACAGCAGCACACACACCGCGCGGGCCCCGACCAGGACACCGAGATGCCGCAGCAGCCGGTCCCCGCCGGCATCAGCGAGCCGACCGTCGCAAGGAGACAGCCCGCGAGGAGCAGCGGGATCTGCGGACAGTGGAGCGCGTAGCCGACGGTGTGGCCACGGATCTCGGCGGTCGCGGTGCGGGTGGCGAGGGTGTGGGCGAGGACGGCGGCGGTGACGGTCCCTGCGGCGGCCGGCAGGAGCAGTCGGCTCCTCGCGGCGGGGGCGCGGCGAGCAGTACCCCGTACGGCACCCACACCGCCGGCACCGGAAGGGCGATCACGGCCCATGTGGTGGCGGCAGTGCCCGGTCCGCCGCCGGAGTACCGGACGACGGCCTCGACGATCTGGTGGGCGCGCAGGAGCAGCGGCAGATCCCGCGTTCTGCGGAGTCGCAGGGTGCCCGCCACGCAGGCCGCTCCGATCGCTGTGATGCCCGGCCCGTCACCAGATCGGCCGTCACGCTCCTGCACATGACGTCACGTCACGGCTCATCCCGCCGCTTCCGCCCTCCGGTGCTGCCGCGCGGGCGAGCGCAAGAGGCGGGTTTCGGACAGGGGCTTCCGCTGGGCGAACAGGAGTGATTGAGGCATAAAGGAGTGCCGTACGGGCCTGTCGGGACAGCGCCCTCCGGCCGCCTGCCGGTCGTGGGCGACGCGGAGGCCCCCCCAGCTGCGCCGGGCGGCCGGGCGTCGGCGGGCGTACCCCTGGCGGCAGGGAATGTGCGGGAGCCACTGCAACGAGTGCGTCGGCGATCCCGCCGACGCGGGGTGCCGGCCGGGCGGGGCGACCCGCCCCGGCATCCGGCGCCCGCCAGATCGATTGAAGCCTGAACAGCCCTGACGGCATGCGGCATTCCGTTTCCGGCCGGTCGGCGCGGCGGCAGCAGGCCCCACCCGTACCGCCACCCGTCCCCGGCAGCCGTTCAGCCGCATGTCGGTGCGCAAACAGCCGGGAGCAGGCGCCCCGCACCCGGACCCCGCCCCGACGCCGCCCGCGATCAGGAGCGGAACGGGGCGCATTTCCGGCCACCACCGTATACAGCTCGGCGGCAGAGCCGATGGACGCGCGTAGAGCGGCCGAAAGGCGATCTTGTCGCGGATTCAACCGGAGCCCAGGATTCACGGTGCGGAGATTGACAGGCACATGGCCGATCGAGCCCATCGGCCGTGCCTGCCATGCCCCGCTCTGCCGGGCCCGTCCACCCGCGGGCCCCCGGAACCCCCACCGGAGGACGTAGTGAACATCAAGCGCTTCACCCCCCTCGGCGACCTCGCCAGAGGCGCTCGGCTGATCGCCGTGGCGTCCGCGCTGCTGACCGTCTCCGCGCTCGCGGCCCCCACCGCCGTGGCCGAACCGGGCACCGCCAAGGCGAGCACCGCCCAGCTCGCCCAGGTCGGCGAAGCCGTGCTGGACGCCGATGTGCCCGGCACCGCCTGGTACACCGACAAGGAGTCCGGCAAGCTCGTCGTGACGGCGGACTCCACGGTCTCGGCCGCCGAGATCACCCGGATCAAGGAGGCCGCGGGTGCCAAGGCCGGCGCCCTGCAGATCAAGCGCACCCCAGGTACGTTCAGCAAGCTCATCGCGGGCGGCCAGGCGATCTACGCGGGCGGCGGACGCTGCTCGCTCGGCTTCAACGTCCGCAGCGGCAGCACGTACTACGCCCTGACGGCCGGTCACTGCACCAACATCGGCAGCACCTGGTACACCAACTCCGCCGGTACCACGCTGCTCGGAACCCGGACGGGGTCCAGCTTCCCGACCAACGACTACGGCATCATCCGCCACTCCAACGCCTCGGCGGCCGACGGCCGGGTGTACCTGTACAACGGCAGCTACCGCGACATCACGGCGGCCGGCAACGCCTACGTCGGGCAGTCCGTCCAGCGCAGCGGCAGCACCACCGGTCTGCGCGGCGGCACGGTCACCGGTCTGAACGCGACCGTCAACTACGGCGGCGGCGACATCGTCTACGGCCTGATCCAGACCAACGTCTGCGCCGAGCCCGGCGACAGCGGCGGCTCGCTGTTCTCCGGCTCCACCGCGCTCGGACTGACATCCGGCGGCAGCGGCAACTGCTCCTCGGGCGGCACCACGTTCTTCCAGCCGGTCACCGAGGCGCTGAGCGCGTACGGCGTGAGCATCTTCTGAGGCACCCCCACCGCGAGGCCGGCGGTCCGCCCCTGGGGCGGGCCGTCGGCTCCCGCGTGTCCGGCCCGTCGCACGGTTACCGTTGCACCATGCGAACTCCTCGTAAAGCGGCCCGAGTTGCCGTAATCGATCCCGACGGACGGATCTTTCTCTTCCGTTTCGACAACGTGGAAGTGGGCGTGCACTGGTCCATGCCGGGCGGCGGGCTGGAGCCCGGTGAGACGCCGCCCGAGGCAGCACTGCGGGAGCTGCGCGAGGAGACGGGCTGGCAGGACCTGGCCCCGGGGCCCCTGCTCTGCACCTGGGAGCACGACTTCACGCACACCGGAACGCCGGTGCGCCAGCACGAGCACATCTATCTGGCGCACGGCCCGCACCGCCCTCCGAGCGACCAGGCCGAGGCCGACCACCCGGACGAAGGGATTCTCAACTGGCGGTGGTGGACACCCGGTGAGCTCGCCGACACCACCGAGGCGCTGTGGCCGCCCCAGCTCCCCGCCCTGATGGCCCGGCTGCGTGAGAACGACCCCATGGAGCCGCCCGCAGCCGTCGACCTCGGATTCGTCCCCTCGGCACTCCCCCACACACGGCCGAAGTCCCCGTTGTCAGTGCCACGCGAGATGCTTGACGGTCCGACACCTTGACGAGGGGAAGTCCGAGATGAACGATCCCGAACTGGCCGCCGCCCAGGCGTACGTGCGACTGATGCAGACCACCAGAGCCGTGCTCGCCGATCCTCGGCGCGCCCCGCGCGCGGTCGAGCTGCTGGCCGCGCCGATCGCGGAGGCGGACGCGGCACTACGGGCGAGCGGCCTCGCGGGTAATGAGGCCCGCTTCTTCCGGCTGGTGACCTCCCTGCACCCGGCCGAGCGCGCCGACCGGCACGCTGCCTGAGAGCCGGCACCGGGGACCTGACATCCCGCGAATCCGCCCCGGCCGAACGGAGAACCCGGTCGTGAGACGCCCGCCCGGGGCCGCAGTGCCCATGGCCCCGGCGGCCGTCGTGCTCGCCCTCTGCCGGGCGGGTGCGGCACGCTGAAGAGCGGCTTCCCCGCAACGGGCTGCGCCGGATCGGGTTCCTCCGCGCTCGCCGAGGCGGATCCGGAGAACGCCGGTAGCAGGCCCTGGCCGCGCACGACCGGGTGTTCGAGTATGTGGTGGCCCGCTGCAAGGGCGGCGGCGGCTCCGGGCTGCTGCGTCCCCCTCGCCCGAGGGCGGGGGCGCGGACAGCCCGAGATCCGAACCGCGCCGTCAGCAACGCCTTCGAGCGGCAGCTGCCGCCGAGTCCCGAGGCCAAGTGGCGCGGCGAGGCGCCGGCACATCACATCACCAAGCTCTTCACCCGATCGGGTGAGTCCGCCGTCCCGAGTACCGGCGAGGCCCCGGCGGGCTCACCCAGTTCGGCCACCCGAGGGAACGTGTCCGGATCGCGAGTGGACAGGCGGACGGCTGTTCACCGTCTCCGATCCGCAGGCCGGGCCGTGTGTCACGGGGGAGATTGCCGGGGGCAGGGACGCGCGGGTCTCAGCGCACGGTTTCCACAGGGCGGGCGGGTGCGTCGAACCGAAGGGCGGGCACTGAATCCGCCGGCAGGGTCTTGAACTCGGGCACCAGGGGCCGCGGCTGCGGGCGGCCGCGCAGGACCCGCTGCGCGGCCGTCACACGCCGGCTGAACCAGATCACCTTGCCCTCGTCCGTGCCGCACGTCCCCCAGCTGTCGCTCAGGGCCGCGACCTTGGCGAGACCGCCCTTGGACGGCGAGGACGAGTGCAGGCGTGGCAGCCGGCCGTCCCGGTCGGCGACCGACGCGATCAGGTGGCGGCCCGTCCAACGCAGCTCCACGACACAGGTCTTGTCACCCTCGACGTGCTCGACGACGTTGTCGATCAGTTCGTCGACGGCGCGACAGACCGGCGTGATGTGGGTCTCGAGGGTCCAGTGCCGAAGATGCGCCGCGAGTATGCGCCGGATCTGCGGAATGCGCTCCTTCGTGGCGGGCACTTCGATGTGGTAGTGACAGGCAACCGGGATGTTCATGACCGTGGCTCCTCCCGCGACGGCCCGTCATTCGCTTGCGGAACCCCGAGTACGAAGAGTGAGCCTGTGTCGCTTCTGGGTCACAGTCAGATTGCACCGCATCCCGCCCGGCGGCAACACGCGGCGCTTGCCGCCCGGCACGCACTGCCGCGAGCTGTCCCGGGGCGGCCGGGACGACCTCGGCCGCCGGTCACCCGCCCCGGACACGACGAGGCTGCTCGGCCGGGCAGGCAAAACGCCCACTCGATAGAATTCGGACATGTCAGAGCGGCCCAGTATGCCGACTGCCCCCGAACTCGTACTGGAGACGGACACGGGCTCCACCGTGATGATTCCGGACCGGGACTACCACGTCGGGCGTGATCCCCTGAGCGACATCGTCATCGACGATGCGCGCGTCTCCTGGCACCATGCCGTGCTCCGTGCGGTCGCCGACCACTGGACACTCGAGGACGCGGACAGCACCAACGGCACCTACGCGGACGGCCGCCGCATCCATGAGTCGGGCGTGGGGCCCGGCAGTGAGATCCGGTTCGGCAATCCGGCCGACGGCCCACGAGTGGTGCTGATGGGACGTGAGCTCCCGCCCGCCCTCGCGGGGGCATCCCGCGCCGGGCCGGCAGCGGCCGCCCACCCCTCCTCCGTCTCCATGCCGTCCGTGACCGGCACCTTCCGCCAGCCGACAAGTGTGCGGCCGCTGCCGGCCCGTACCGTGCGCATCGGGCGCGGCACCGAGAACGAGCTGGTCATCGACGACCTGGTGGTCTCGCGCCGGCATGCCGAGCTGGAGTCGCACCCGGACGGCAGGTACGAGATCGTCGACCTCGGCAGTCACAACGGCACGTATCTCAACGGCCAGCCCGTCGACCGGGCTCGCGTGATGCCCGGCGACATCATCGGTATCGGGCACTCGGCGTTCTGTCTGGTCGGCGACCAGCTTCAGGAGTTCGTCGACACCGGCGAGGTCTCGCTCGACGTCCAGGATCTGACCGTCTCGGTCGACGGCGGCCGCAAGACGCTCCTCGATCATGTGTCGTTCCCGGTCGGCGAGAAGTGTCTGCTCGCCGTGGTGGGGCCGAGCGGCGCCGGCAAGTCCACGCTCCTCAACGCCCTGACCGGGCTGCGCCCCGCCGACCAGGGCACCGTGCTCTACGACGGACGCGACCTCTACCGGGACTACGCGGAGCTGCGCCAGCGCATCGGCCTGGTGCCTCAGGACGACATCCTGCACTCGCAGCTGACCGTGGGCCGGGCCCTGTCATACGCTGCCGAGCTGCGCTTCCCGCAGGACACCGCGAAGGCCGAACGGCTGGACAGGGTGGCCGAGGTGCTGCGCGAACTCGGTCTCGAGCAGCGGGCCGGACAGCCGATCCACTCCCTGTCCGGCGGTCAGCGCAAGCGCGTGAGCGTGGCGCTGGAGCTGCTGACGAAACCGTCGCTGCTGTTCCTCGACGAACCCACCTCCGGACTCGACCCCGGCATGGACCGCTCCGTCATGCACATGCTCCGCGGCCTCGCCGACGACGGCCGCACGGTCATCGTGGTCACGCACAGCGTGCTGAGCCTGCAACTCTGCGACCGGCTGCTGGTCCTGGCGCCGGGCGGCCGGATCGCCTACTACGGACCCCCCGACGACACTCTCCCGTTCTTCGGATTCGAGCAGTGGCCGGAGGCGTTCGAGGCGTTCGAGAACGACCGTGAGCGCGACTGGGCGGGGACGTACCGCGCATCCCCGTTCCACCGCCAGTACATCGCGGGCGCCAGCGCGCAGCCGCAACTGCCGCGGCTCCCCGCCGCGGCCACCTCGGTCGCCCCACCGCCGAAGGCACACAGCTGGGGTGCCCAGCTGCGCACCCTGGTACGGCGCTACACGGCCGCGCTGTGCGCCGACCGGACCTTCCTGGTGGTCATGATCGTGCTGCCGTTCGTGATGGGTGCGATGGCCCGGGCACTGGCCGGCAGCCGGCTCGACCGGGAGACGGCCATGAGCACCCTGCTCATCCTGTGTGTCGGCGGCATGCTCACGGGCGCGGCCAACGCGGTGCGGGAGCTGGTGAAGGAGCGGGTGATCTACCAGCGGGAGCGGGCGGTCGGGCTGTCCAGATCCGCGTATCTGATGTCCAAGGTCGTGGTGCTGGGGACGATCACCGTGCTGCAGGCCGTCGTGCTGACCCTTGTCGCACTGGCCGGAGTCGATCTGAACGCGCCGGACGGCGAGGGCGTACTGATGCCCCCACTGGCCGAGATCACGCTGGCGGTCGCTCTGCTGTCGTGCACCGCGATGATGCTCGGGCTGCTGGTGTCCGCGCTGGTGCGCAAGGAGGAGGTCACCATGCCGCTGCTGGTCCTCCTCGCCATCATTCAGGTCGTGTTCTGCGGAGCGCTGCTGGAGCTGCACGGGGTGCCCGGGGTGGAGCAGTTCTCGTGGCTGGTCCCCTCCCGGTGGGCCCTGGCCGCCATGGCGTCGACGATCGGAGTGGCCTCGATCGCGCCGGGCAAACTGACCGGCGATCCGCTCTTCGAGCATGCGACCGGGGTATGGCTGCTCAACATGGGGATGCTGGTGGTGCTGTCGGTCGTCTTCGGGTTCGCGGTGGCGCGGCTGCTGCGCCGCCATGAGCCCGCGGTCATGCGAAGGTAGGCGCGGAGGTCATGACCACTGCCGAGTTCCACCCCACTCATGTGGTGCCGCAGGCCGGGCTCCAGGCCTGGGAGGCCCCGGACGTGTCACGGCCGACCGCACCACTCGACCCGTTGCTGCCGGTGCAGCTGGTGGAGCGCCGCGGGGAGTGGGGGCAGATCCTGTGCGCCAACGGCTGGTCGGCCTGGGTGGACGGCCGCCTGCTGGTCGCCGTGCCGCAGGAACCCCCGGCGGCGGGGCAGCCGCTCGCCCGGACCGCGGACCCGAGACCGCTGCTGGCCCGGGTCGGGGAGTCGTTGGCCCGCTACCGGACGGCGGCAGAGGACCGGGCGGCCGGGCGATCCGACGGGGAGGGCTTCCGGCGCCGTACGCAAGGGTTGCGGGTGGGCATGGTCGTCGACGGCGAGTCGGTGTGGCTGTATGACGCGGAGCACGAGCGCTGGGTGTACTGCGACGGGATCCGGCTGAGCACCCTCGCGGCCGAGTCGGCCCCTTCGGCGTCCGTCGCACCCGAAGCGGCCCCGGCTCCCCCCGCGCCTCTGATCGGTGAGGCGGAGGAGCCCGACGAGACCCAGCGCATCGACCCGGCACAGGTGGCCCGGTACGACGACGGGGGCCAAGGGCACGGCCCCGACGCCGGGCCGGAGGCCGCGAAGTCGGACGCGGAAGCGGTGTCGGAGGCGAATGAGCCGACGCGCGTCGTGGAGCGTGCCGCGGATTCCGCGCCTCCGCATCCGCCCACGCGTCCCGGTGGCACCTGATGGCATCCGACCCGCACGAGCAGTACCTGCCGGCCGGGCGCCCGTCCGAGCTCATCGGCAAGCAGATCGCGAGCTACCTGGTCGAACGCGAGATCGGCCGCGGCGGCATGGCGGTCGTCTACCGGGCGAAGGATCTGCGGCTGGACCGCACGGTCGCCCTCAAGCTGCTGGCGCCCGAGCTGGCCCGCAACGACACCTTCCGCAAACGCTTCGCCCACGAGTCACGGGCGGCGGCCGCGATCGACCATCCGCACATCGTGCCGGTCTTCGAGGCGGGCGAGACCGACGGGCTGCTCTACATCGCCATGCGGTACGTGCCGGGACAGGACCTGCGGGCCCTGCTGGACCGCCAGGGACCGCTGTCGGCGCGGATGGCGGGCCGTATCGCGGCCCAGGTGGCGTCGGCGCTCGACGCCGCCCACGCGCACGATCTGGTGCACCGGGACGTCAAGCCCGGCAACATCCTGGTTGCCGAGGGCACCGACAGCGACCACCCGGAGCATGTGTATCTGACCGACTTCGGGCTGACGAAGAAATCGCTGTCCCTGTCCGGGATCACGACGGCGGGCGAGTTCGTCGGAACGCTGGACTATGTGGCACCGGAGCAGATCTCCGGGAAGCCGGTGGACGGCCGGTGCGATGTGTACAGCTTCGCCTGTGTCGTCCACGAGATGCTGACGGGGGCGCCGCCGTTCCAGCGCGACGACGACATGGCCCTGTTGTGGGCGCATCAGTACGATTCGGCGCCGTCACTGACCGCCAAGCGGCCCGATCTGCCGGCCGCCGTCGACGCGGTGATGGCCAAGGGACTCGCCAAGAGCCCCGACGACCGCTTCGACTCGTGCTCCCAGTTCGTGGCCGCGATGCGCGCCGCGGCGTCCGGAGGCGCCGACGGCCCCCGGGTACGTGAGCCGACGGTGGTGGACGGGCTGGTACCGCCGGGTGCCCCGGCCGCGCCACCCGCCCCGCCGCGCCCGCCCCACTGGGCTCTGCCGGTCTTCCCCGGCCTCGCCCGCCAGGCCTCTTCCTCCCGATGAGGCCGGATCGGTGACGGGGTCGGTGCAGGGGCACGTCCCGGGCCTGAAGGTCCAGGGACGTGCCTCTGGGCGGGCAGCTTGGCACCTGCCGCAGCGCACTCGCAGGCCGGCCACCGATCAGCCGTGTGAACAACGCTTCAGGTCGATCTTCGTGACACCCAGGCCCTGTCCGGGCGATCTTCGAGGACCAGCCTGCGGCATCAGATGCGTGGGGTCTTCCCAGGTCCGCCTGGGCCGAGGCGTGGGGTCTCCCCAGGCCGGGCCTAGTCGCCGCCCGTCCGGCCGGTTCCGCCCCGGTCGACTTCGCCGCGCCGCCGGACCGGCGAGGCGAGGAGGCTGCCGAGGAAGCCGGCGACCAGCCCCCACAGTGCGGCGAGCCCGAGCGCCGTCCACAGGTGCGGGCGCAGCAGGACCTCGCCGGAGAGATTGCCGCCGAGATCGCCAAGCCCCAGCAGGGAGAGTCCGAAGTGCGCGGAGAGCCGGACGGTCAGGCAGATCATCAGGACGGTGAGGACAAGGGCGACGGCCAGGTGCAGGGCGTGCTGCCAGGCGCGCATCCGGGCCGGTGACCGTACCGCCATCAAGAAGGCGGCGCCGAGCAGCAGGACCGCGGCCGCGGGGACGAGCCACCACACGTTCGTGTCCTGGTCGGCCAGCGACCGGAGGTTCAGTGTGGAGACGTCCGGGGTGCGCAGTACGGCGTCGAGGACCTGCGGCATCGGGAGACCGAACGGGCCTTCGACCTTGCCTTCCCAGGTGGCGCCCAGCCCGAGGGTGAAGGCGAGCCAGACGAGGTTCGGCAGCCCGAGCAGGATCACGGCGAAGGTGTCGGCGGCGTGGCCGCGGGTCGCGGCGACCACCAGGCCGATCACGACGCCCACCGCGACCCAGGCGAGCAGCAGCACGACCATGGCGAAGGCCGCCGGCCGCACCGACTCCTCGAAGCGGACCAGCCTGGCGGGCAGCGGGGCGCGGCGTGAGACCAGGAGCGCGAGCACAAGCAGAGCGGCCAGCCACAGCAGTCCGAACACGACCGTGAGCGGAATGTCGGCGCGGAATCCCAGCCGGGGAGTCGCGTCCAGCAGGTCGCCGATGATCGCACCGGTCGGGTCCTCGATCGGGATCGTGAAGGTGTGGCGGGCGAGCGCCGAGAGTCCGATCAGCGCCAGCGCCCACAGCACCGCGATCCGCAGGGCCCAGCCCGCCAGTTCGCGACTGCCCGCCACCGCACGGTGGCGCAGGGGCCGCAGGAACCCGGCCGCGATGGCGAGGGCGCCGGCCAGCGACACCGACAGAGGCAGGACCGAGAGGTCTGCGCTGGTCTCGGCGATCGCTCCGGCGTCTCCGGCGATGTCCACCGAACCGCCGGCCGCCAGCACCACGACGGCCGCCGCGACATCGAGAAACGCGCCTTCGGGCAGATCCGCCGCGCCCGCCGCCCACAGTCCGAGAGCAGCCGGGACGGCCATGGCCACCACGGCCGCGAGCACGGCCAGGAGGGCCTGCAGCCAGCCGTGCGCCGCATGTGGCGCACGGCTGGTGGGCGCACCGGGCCCCGGTCCGCTGCCGCTCCATGGCTGCTCGCTCACGCTGCCACGCTAAGCAGCGACTCCGGGGCCCGCCCCTCGGGTGGGCCGACCGCGTCAGCTTGCGAGCCGCGCAGATCCGGAGCACACAATAGGCACGGTGAGTGACAAAGCGGGAGACATCAATCTTTTCCGCCTACCACACCGGGAAGAAGTGCTGTGAATTCCCAACCGCCGAACTCCCCACCTCCGAATTCCCGGCCGTCGGCCTCCGAGCCGCCGGACGGTCCCGCCGGCCCCCCGTCGGGCCCGCTGTCGGGTCCTTCCCGGCCGGAGGTCCCACCGCCACCACCACCCAGCGGTGGCTCGGGCGGTTCGTCGGGTGGCGGACCGGCCGGGCCGCCACCCGGCCCCGCCAGCGGGCCGCAACGCGGAGCTCCGGAGCCGGAGCCCGGCCGGCCCTGGTGGCGGTCGGTGCCGCGGATCGCCGCGATCGCCACGGCGCTGGTGGCCGCGTTGGTGCTGGCGGTCGTGCTGACCAGGCCGGGCGGCGGATCCGGTGGTCAGGGCGAGAAGGAGCTCTTCCTCGAGGCAGCCTCGTCGGCCGGCCCCGCTCCGTTCACCGAGTCGACGGTGAACGGCACGGCGCCGACGACACCGACGGCGTCGCCGTCCGCGCCGAGCACCACCGAGTCCGGCGCCAACGTCATCCGCAGCGTGCGGGGATCCGCGCCCGGCCTGTACGGCGGAACCCGCGACGTGGCCAGTTGCGACGTGGAGAAGCAGATCACCGCTCTCGGCGTGGACGAGTCGAAGAACCGGGCGTTCGCCGAGGTGCTGGACATCGAGCCCGGCAGCGTACCCGCCTATCTGCGCTCGCTCACGCCCGTGCAGCTGCGCTGGGACACCCGGGTCACCAACCACGGTTACAAGGACGGATCGGCCACCAGCTATCAGGCGGTGCTGCAGGCCGGTACCGCCGTGCTGATCGACGAACGGGGCGTACCCAGGGTGCGCTGCGCCTGCGGCAATCCGCTGCTGCCGCCGGTCGCCCAGCAGGGCACCCTGGAGCCGACGGGCGACTCCTGGCCGGGCTACCGCCCATCGAACGTCGTGGTGGTGGCGCCCGCGGTCACGGAGGTGGAGAAGTTCGTCATCTACGACGCCGAGGACAAGAAGTGGTTGCAACGTCCCGCGGGCGACACGGGCGGCAAGGACAAGGAGACGCAGCCTCCGAAGCACGAGGCGCTGCCGTCCCCGGACGAGTCGCCGCCCCACTCCCGGTGCCCTGCGGACGGGTCGGACAAGAGCTGTCCGCCGTCCTCCGAGTCCGGCTCCCCCGAATCGCCGTCCTCCGAGACGCCGAGCCCCGAGGAGCCGGCGTCCCCGCCGGCTGAAGGCACCTCGCCCGAGCCCGACTCGCCGCCCTCGGAGCCGGAGCCCGAGCCCGACTCGGTCCCCCAGTCGCCTCGAGAGGCTCCACAGTCGACCGACCAGGCCCCGCAGTCCTCGGACGGATCGGCACCGGCCTCCCCGGAGGAGCCCACCTCCTGAGCAGTGCGTCCGGCGCGCGCAGCACCCTGCCGCAGCGTCGGACAGGCCCGTAGCACCCCGGCGCCCCGTCCCGCAACGGGGTGTGCACCGTCGTCGGCGCTCATGTCTATGGGGGGCGTCACCATGGCCCGGCAGGCCCGCGGTTCCTACTGTGACCGGCATCCCAGTCGCCTGCGGGAGGTTCGGTTGCCCTTGCGTACAGACCGGCCCGTGCCGGGCAGGCCACGTCCGGCGGTGCGCCGTTCTCGCGGTCCCGGCGGGCTCCCCGCTCCGGCCCGGGCGCTCCGACGATGCACGTCCACCGGCCGGCCACCACCTCATCGCCGACGCCGCCTGCTCCTGCAGTTCCCTCGTCCCTGATTCGCTGTGTCCCTGAATCGCCATATCAACAGGAGTTCTTCGTGCCCTTCCCCTCGCCGTTGCGCCAAGTCCCCGACCCCCTGCGCAGACCGGGCGGTCCCCTCCGCCGGACCGTACGCGCCGCGGGCGGCGCCGCGCTGTTGCTCACCCTGACGACCGTGCCGGCCGCAGGGCAGCCCGCGGACGGTGCGGCGGGGTCGCCGCAGGGGCACTGCGCCCGGACGGCCCAGCTGACGGTGCCGGGTGCCGAACGCCAAGTGGTGTCGTGCCTGGGCGAGTTGACCACGGCGGGAACGCCGGCCTCGGGTCACACCGACAAGGCCGACTGGGCCGGGCTGACGCCGGCGGGACTGGCCACGCCCACCGGCGTGCCCGGCATCCAGATCGACGGCTACTTCCCCGACCGCTCCACCACCAACACCAACCACGGCTGGAACCACGACGCGCAGTTCGTGATCCGGCTGCCCGACCGCTGGAACGGGGGCCTCGTCGTCGCGGGCTCACCAGGAGTGCGTGAGCAGTACGCGAACGACCGGGCGATCTCGGACTGGGTGCTGTCCCGCGGGTACGCCTTCGCCGCCACCGACAAGGGCAACACCTCGGCAGCCTTCCACCGTGACGGTGACGAGCCGGGCGAGGCGATCGCCGAGTGGAACGCCCGCGTCACCCAGCTCACCCGGGCGGCCCGCGCCGTCACCGCCCAGCGCTACCGCCGGCCGCCGTCCCGCACGCTGGCCACCGGCATGTCGAACGGCGGCTACCTGGTGCGCTGGCAGCTGGAGAACCATCCCGAGCTGTACGACGGCGGCGTCGACTGGGAGGGCACGCTGTGGCGCGGACGGGGGCCGAATCTGCTGACCTTCCTGCCGCCCGCACTGCGCAGCTATCCCGTGTACGCGGCGGGCGGCGCGGGCGCGCCTCAGGCGCACGCGGAGATGGTCGCGGCCGGATATCCCGAGGGCTCGGAGTTCCTGTGGCCGTTCCACCACCAGTACTACTGGGATCTGACCCAGCGGATCTACCGGGAGGAGCTCGATCCCGGATTCGACGGGGCGACGGAGGCGGGGACGCCGTTCTGCGCGCCCGGCACTCCGGCCTGCGACGCCGACTACGACTACGCCGCACGCCCGCGCGAGGTGCGCACCGCGGTGGATCGGATCGCGCTCACGGGCCGGATCGGAAAGCCGCTGATCACCCTGCACGGCACGCTGGATGTGCTGCTGCCGATCGGGCGTGACTCCGACGTGTACGCGCGGATGGTGCGCGACGCGGGCCGCGGCGGGCTGTTCCGCTACTACCGGATCGAAGGCGGCACCCATGTGGATTCGCTGTACGACGCCTTCCCGGACAGGCTGCGGCCGCTGACGCCGTGCCACCGCTCGGCGTTCACGGCTCTGGAGGGCTGGCTGCACCACGGCACGAAGCCGGCACCCAGCCACACGGTGGCCCGCGCCCGGCCCGGCGGGACGGACGCCGATCCGCTGACCGACTGTCCGCTCGGACGCCGTCAGAGGCCTGGTGACAGTGCTGCGGGCGGGACCCGCCCGCAGCACTTCCCTACCGGGGAGTAAGAATGCTGGGAACACATGATGCCTTCCCGTACCCACGAGAGCAGCAGGAGTTCCCATGGCAGCAGCACCCGAAATCGGCGCGCCGGTCGCGGACTTCACCCTCCCCGGCGGGGTCCTGGTGGACGGAGCGCGCGACGGCGCGTTCGAGCGGCGCGACTTCTCGCTGCACGAGCAGCAGGGCAGGCCCCTGGTGCTCGCCTTCTACCCGGGCGACGACACGGCCGTGTGCACCAAGCAGCTGTGCTCGTACTCGAGCGGCCTGGAGACCTTCACCGACTGCGGAGCGGAGGTGTGGGGGATCAGCCCGCAGAGCGTCGACAGCCATGAGAGCTTCGCGCGCAAGTACGGACTGAGAATGCCGCTGCTCGCCGACACGGACCGGTCGGTGGCGCGCGCCTTCGGGGTCGCGGCGCCCGGGATCGGTCTGCGCCGCGCGGTCTTTCTGATCACCGCGGAGGGCACACTGCACTGGAAGCACGTGGGGCTGTTCGGGGCGACCTTCCAGTCCACGGACACGCTGGCCCGCCACCTCGCCACGCTTCAGGACGGCTGAACGGTCCCGGTCCGCCGGGACGGAGCTCCCGGGAACCCACGACCTGTGCGGGCCCGAGCCGGGCCTGCCGTGCCGCCCCGGCAGGCCCGGCGCTGCGGGCGAGGCGGTCCGAGAGCCCCGGGGTGCGGTCCGGATGGGCGATCCCTTCCCCCTCCTGGCGGATATACGGCTCAGAGCGGGTACCCGCCCCATATGGTCACTTTCAGCTCTTCGGCCGCTGACGCACCCAGCTTCCTCGCCGCCGGCGAGGGGGCGCCTGCAGTCATCGTGTTCTCCCTCATCGTCATCGGGCTGCTGGTGCTGCTCGTCTGGGTCGTCATGGAAATGGGCCGCCGGCGGCGCGACACCGCGCCGCGACGGGAGGAGATCCCGAAGCCGCCCGACCACGGGACCCACATCGAGAGCCGCCGCGAGCCCGACGCCTTCGATCCGGACGAACAGCTGTGGCCGCACGAGATGCCCGGTTACGGGAACCTTCCCAGCAGACCCGCGCCGGAGCCGGAGCCGCCGAAGCCCCCGCGGGACACCGACGACAGCGGCGGCACCGCCGGCAGCGGCAGACAGGGCGGCTGAGCCGGCAAGGACGCCGCCGCTTCGGCCGCGATACCGCCTGGGCCTGCGGGCCCCGTGTACGTGCGCCGCCAGGCCCCTGGCGGCCCGGCACCGTGCTCCCGCGCGCTCCCTCACGGCCGGTACGTCACGCCACGTGCTGCGGACCCCGCCGGGGAACGGCCGTTCAGAGCCTCGCCGCAGGGTGTGAGCGACAAGGCGCACGATCGCCGCCGGGCTGGTAGGACAGGACAGAACGATCGAAACAGGACCGAGGGGAACGCGCCGTGGATCCGACCACCGAGCCACCGGACGCCGCGGGCGCTCATCGCTCCCCGGTCGCCCTGCATGTCAACGGGATCGCGCACACGCTGACCCTCGACCACCGCACCACCGTCCTGGACGCGCTGCGCGAGCACATGGATCTGACCGGCACCAAGAAGGGCTGTGACCACGGCCAGTGCGGTTCCTGCACCGTGCTGGTCGACGGACGGCGCGCAAACAGCTGTCTGCTCCTGGCCGTCGCGCACGACGGCGCGCGCATCACCACCGTCGAAGGTCTCGCCGGTGACGGGCGGCTGCACCCCCTGCAGGAGGCGTTCGTCGCACGGGACGCCCTGCAGTGCGGCTACTGCACACCCGGCCAGCTCTGTTCCGCCGTCGGCATGCTGGCCGAGGCGGCGGACGGCCGGCCGTCTCTGGTGACCGATCCCCACCGTCCCTCCTCCGAGCCGGTCGTTCTGACCCGGTCCGAGATCCAGGAGCGGATGAGCGGCAATCTGTGCCGCTGCGGCGCCTATCCTGGCATCGTGGCGGCGATCGAGGACGTGGCACCGTGAAGCCGTTCGCCTATCTCCGTCCCGACAGCCCCGCGGAGGCGGTCGCCGCCTTTGCCGGGCGGCCCGGTGCCCAGTACCTGGCAGGCGGCACCAACCTCGTCGACCTGATGAAGCTCGGCGTCGCCACACCGGAGCTGCTGATCGACGTCGGCGGGCTGCCGATGCACCACATCGAAGCCACACCGGACGGCGGGCTCCTGGTCGGCGCGAATGTCCGCAACAGTGACCTCGCCGCGCATCCGGTCGTCCGCAGCCGCTACACCGCACTGTCCCAGGCGCTGCTGGCCGGAGCTTCGGGACAGCTCCGCAACACCGCCACGACCGGCGGCAACCTGCTTCAGCGCACCCGGTGCACGTACTTTCAGGACATCGCCAAGCCCTGCAACAAGCGCGCTCCGGGAACCGGTTGCCCCGCGCGCGACGGCGTCCATCGCGACCTCGCGGTGCTCGGCCACTCCGAGCACTGCGTCGCGACGCACCCCTCGGACATGGCGGTGGCTCTGGCCGCCCTGGACGCCGCGGTCCATGTGCAGGGGGTGACCGGAGAGCGCCGCGTCCCGGTCCGTGATCTGCACCGGCTGCCCGGCGAGCATCCTGAGTCCGACACCGTGCTGAGTCCCGGCGAGCTGATCACCGCGGTGGAGCTGCCTCCCCGCCCGGCAGGTGAGCGCACCGCGTACCGCAAGGCCCGCGACCGCGCCTCGTACGCCTTCGCGCTCGCCTCGGTGGCCGCGGTGCTCGACGTCCACGACGGCACGGTCCGCGGCGCCGCGCTGGCGTTCGGCGGGCTGGCCCACCGGCCGTGGCGGGTCGCCGCGGCCGAGGCGGCACTCGCCGGGGCGCCTGCCACGCGGGAGTCCTTCGTACGCGCCGCGGACAACGCGCTCGACGGGGCGCTGCCGCTGCGCGACAACGGGTTCAAGGTGCCGCTCGCCCGCAATCTGGCCGTCGCTGTGCTGACCGGCCTGGCCACGGACGCACAGGACGGTGAGGGCCCGTCATGACCGGGACTTCCGCCGCCATCGGCACCGGCGCCGTACGGCGTGAGGCCCGCGAGAAGGTCACCGGCGCGGCCCGGTACGCGGCCGAGCAGTCACATCCGGGACGTGCATACGCCTGGCCGGTCCCGGCCACGGTGGCCCGCGGCCGGGTCATGGCCTTCGACACCGAGACGGCCTCGGCACTGCCCGGTGTGCTCGCGGTGCTCACCCATGAGAACGCGCCGCGGCTCCGGCCGCCGGACGATCCCACGCTCGCGGTCCTCCAGGACGCCGAGGTGCCGCACCGGGGCTGGTACGTCGCCCTGGTGGTCGCCGACACCCTGGAGGCCGCCCGCGCGGGGGCCGATGCGGTGCGCGTGGCGTACGACACCGAGGAGCACGATGTGCACCTCAGGCCGGACCATCCGGGCATCTACACGCCGGACACGGTCAACGGCGGCTTCCCCGCGGTGCGCGAACGCGGCGATGTCGACGCGGCCTTCGCCGCGGCCGCCGTCCGTATCGACGCCACGTACACCCTGACGGCTCTGCACAACCACCCCATGGAGCCGCATGCCTCGACCGCCCGCTGGGACGACAGCCGGCTGACCGTGCACGACACGGCTCAGGGATCCACCGTGGTACGGGATGTGCTCGCGCGACTGTTCGGGCTGGACAAGCAGCAGGTCACCGTCGTCTCCGAGCATGTCGGCGGCGGCTTCGGCTCCAAGGGGACACCTCGTCCGCAGCTGGTGCTCGCCGCCATGGCCGCACGCCACACCGGGCGGCCCGTGACCCTCGCCCTCCCCCGGCGCGAGCTCGCCGCGGTCGTGGGACACCGCGCGCCGACGCTGCACCGGGTACGGCTCGGGGCCGGCCGGGACGGTGTGATCGACGCGCTGGCCCACGAGGTCGTCACACAGACCTCGCGTATCAAGGAGTTCGTGGAGCAGGCAGCCGTGCCGGCCAGGGTCATGTACACCTCGCCGAACAGCCGCACGGTCCACCGGCTGGCCGCTCTGGACGTGCCGAGCCCCTCCTGGATGCGTGCGCCGGGTGAGACACCGGGGATGTTCGCGCTGGAGTCGGCGATGGACGAACTCGCCGTGGCCACCGGGGTCGATCCCGTGCAGCTGCGGCTGCGCAACGACACGGACACCGAGCCCGACAGCGGCCGTCCCTTCAGCAGCCGCAATCTCGCCGCCTGCCTGAGAGAGGGGGCCCGGCGGTTCGGCTGGGATCAGCGCGATCCGCGGCCGGGCGTGCGCCGGGAGGGGGATCTGCTGCTGGGGTCGGGCGTCGCGTCGGCCACGTACCCCGTGTTCCTCGCCCCGTCCAGGGCGAGTGCGCACGCCGGCCGGGACGGCACGTACCTGGTGCGTATCAACGCCACGGACATCGGCACCGGCGCGCGTACCGTGCTCGCCCAGGTCGCGGCCGATGTGCTCGGCGTGCCGCTGGATGCAGTGCACGTCGACATCGGCAGCAGCGATCTGCCGGCCGCGGTGCTGGCGGGCGGCTCGGCCGGCACCGCCTCCTGGGGGTGGGCCGTGCACAAGGCGTGCTCGCAGCTTGCCGCCCTGCTCGCCGAACGGTCCGGTGCTCTGCCGGCCGAGGGACTGACCGTCTCGGTGGACACCAAGGAGGAGACGAGCGGGGAATCCCCGTTCGCCCGGCACGCGTTCGGCGCCCACTTCGCCGAGGTGCAGGTGGACACGGTGACCGGCGAGGTGCGCGTACGCCGGCTGCTCGGTGTGTACGCGGCCGGTCGCATCCTCAACTCCCGTACGGCGTGGTCCCAGTTCGTCGGCGGGATGACGATGGGCCTCGGTATGGCTCTGATGGAGAGCAGCACGATGGACGCGGCCTTCGGGGACTTCGCGGAGTGCGATCTCGCCTTGTACCACGTGCCGGTGAGCGCGGACGTGCCCGCGATCGAGGCACACTGGATCGCCGAGGACGACCCGCACCTCAACCCGATGGGCAGCAAGGGCATCGGCGAGATCGGTATCGTCGGCACGGCGGCCGCCGTCGCCAACGCCGTCCATCACGCGGTGGGTGTGCGGCTGCGGGAACTGCCCCTCACTCCCGACCGGCTCCTTCAGCATCTGTGAACAACCGTGAAGCCGAACCTGCACGACGGCGTGCGGGCTTCGCTCACTCGTGGCCGGGGTCCCTGCGGGGCCAGCGGGCGCCGAGCAGCAGCGCGATGTCGTCGGGGCGGTCGACCTCCTGGCGTGCCTCGTTGATCAGGCGGTCGGCCGTCTCCGCGAGGGTGTACGTGCTCATGTCCGCGAGGGCGCCGCGCAGCCGCTCGATGCCGAGATCGATGTCGGCGCCCGGTTGCTCGACCAGTCCGTCGGTGTACAGCGCGAGCAGCGCACCTGGCTCGAGTTGCAGCTCGGCGATGGGGTAGCTGGCCGTTCCGTCGACGCCGAGGACCACGCCGCCGGCCAGGTTCAGCACCTCGGTTCTGCCGTCGGGATGGCGCAGCAGCGGCTGCAGATGACCGGCCCGCACCGCTTGGGCGAGGCCGGTACCGGGGTCGAGGGTGACATAGCAGCAGCTCGCGAACTGGCCCGGGTCGAGGTCGATGAGCAGCCGGTTGGTGCCGCTCATCACTTCCCGCGGCTCGAAGCCGCTGAGCGCGAACGCCCGGACCGCGCTGCGCAGTTGGCCCATGGTGGCAGCGGCGGCGACACCGTGTCCCTGTACGTCGCCGATGACCAGGGCGAGTCCGCGGCCGGTCTCGATGACGTCGTACCAGTCCCCGCCTACCTCCATGCCCTGGGTGCCGGGCAGATATCGCCCGACGGTGTCGAAGTGCTCGACCACGGGCAGTCGGTGGGGCAGCAGCGCGTTCTGCAGGCCGCGGGCGAGGGCGGCTTCGCTGTCGTAGCGCTGGGCCCGCTCCAGGGCCTGGGCGATGAGTCCGGCGAGCGCGGTGAGGACCGTGCGCTCCTCGGGGCTGAAGCCCCGAGGATGGTCGAAGCCGAGGATGCAGGAACCGACCGGCCTGCCGGAGGCGATCAGCGGCAGGAACGCCCGGGCACCGACGCTGGCGTCCAGGGGGATGCCCGGATACGCATCGGCGAGCCGCTGCATGGACTCGAAGAAGATCGGCCGACCGCTGGTGAGCGTTTCGACGCCCGGCAGCTGGGCCTCCATGGAGACGCCGTCGAAGCGGTCGAGGAAGCCGCGGGGGAAGCCGGTCTCCCACGCCAGATAGAGATGCCGCTCGTTCAGGAGGTAGATCGCGAGCTGGCGGCCGCCGAACGCCGGCAGCAGCTCCTCCGTGACCACGGCGGAGACCTGACGCGCTGTCACCGCCTCGGTGAGCGCGATGGCGAGGGCGACCGGGCGGTACAGCGCCACCGCCCGGTCGGCCGTGGACCCGAGACCGAGGCCGGGCACGATGACCGACTCCGGGGTGTACGCGGGCGGTTCCTGACCTTCGAGCTCGACGGTGAGTCCCTCACGCCCCGAGTGGAGGGAGGCCGACAGCCACGTCCCGCTCGGCGTCCTGGTCTGGAAGCGCACGGGGTCCCTCGTCATCAACGCCGCCCGGTAGTGGTCGTCGTGGCCGGCCTGGCCGAGCCACGGCAGCGCGTCCCACAGCAGCCGTCCGACCAGTTCGTCGCGGGCATGCCCGAGCAGTTTCTCGGCATTGCGGTTGACGTAGGTGATCCGTCCGAGACGGTCGAGAGTGAAGACGCCCTGCGGAAGCCGGTCCGCCGCCTGGGAGACCACGGGCGTCGTGCCGAGGTCGACCAGGAGCCCGGTCAGCCGGATGCCCTCTGCCCCGGCGGGCGGGTCGACGCGGCGGCCGGACACCTCGAGCACATGCGGTCGCCCGTCCGGCCCGTTCAGACGCATTCTGCGGGACACCGGCCGGTCCGACTCGGCGGCCTGCCGGGCGATCGCCCACAGGCCGTACGCGTCCTCGGGTGCCAGGCGCTCCGCCAAGGCCCAGACGGTGCCGGGGAATTCGGCGGGGTCCATGCCGAGAATCGCGCACAGCCCCTCGTCGGCGAGCACGGCGCCGGTGTCGATGTTCCAGTCGAAGCGGCCGACCTGTACCGGTGGCGCCGTGCGCACGGGCAGTGTGACGGCCACCGCCTCCCCGTCCCACTCGACCCGGGAACCCTTCTCGCCGATGGCAGTCAACATCGCGCCGAGCCCCTTCCCTGTGCCGATCATCTGGGCGCGGTCGTCCTGGTCGATCGGGACGCCGGGGGTGGCAGGCCGCAGCACGGCCATCACACCGAACTTCTCGTGCTCGCTGATGATCGGCACGTACAGCGACCCGAAGGGGAACGGCAGACCCGCCATCAGCTGCGGGTAGCGGCGCATCGACTCCTCGGCATCGCCGAGGAACACGGGCTGGCCCGAGCGGTAGACGTCGGACAACGGGAACGGGCGGTTCACATGCATGCGCGTCCAGGGACGGAACAGCTGGGTGGGGAGCCCGGCGACCACCGCCAGCCGCAGCAGCCCCGGTGTGCTGGAGCGCATGTACACGCCGCCGGCGAAGCCTCCGACGGCTTCGATCGCGGCCACCTCGGCCTGCGCGATCGCAAGGGCCACTTCATCGGGCACGGGTGCTCCACCGTCTGCCGCCGCCGCCACAGCACCGGCAGCATCGTGTGGCGTGCGCCGGGCCGCGCCGAACCAGGTCACACTGCCAGCATGCTCCCCGGCTGCCGCGCCGCGCATCCTTTCGCCCGGCGGCTGAGCGGGCGACCGTGCCGGGCGGTTTCGCGCGAGCCGACGTTCATGAGGGCGGCCACGGTGAGTGAGCTATGTTGAACACGAGCGTCACGAGAAGGAGGCACACCGGTGCCATCAGGGCAGCAGGCACGTGCGCAGGCGGCTGCGATCACGCCGGGAGGGAAGGCTGCGGGCCACGAGCCCGCCCCGGCTGACCGGGTGCGCGCACTGTTCGGCGGCCATCGGCTGTCCCCCGGGCAGCGGCGCATCGCCCAGTACCTGATCGACCACCTGACCGAGGCCGCCTTCCTGTCCATCACGGACCTCGCGGAGCGGGTCGGTGTGAGCCAGCCGTCGGTCACCCGGTTCGCGACCTCGCTGGGGTTCAGCGGCTACCCGGCGCTGCGGGACGTGCTGCAGCCCATCGCGCTGAGTGCGGTGGCCGGTTCGCCGGAGACCCGGGAGCAGATCCGCCGCAACGAACTGCAGGCGGCCGTCGATGCAGAGATCGAGAACCTGGAGAGTCTGCGCCGGCTGCTCGCCGACACCAATCAGGTGCTGGACATCGGCCGCGAGCTGGCCCGTTCGGTACCGCTGACGATCCTGGGCCTTCGCATCTCGGTGTCGCTGGCCGAGTACTTCGCGTACGCGGCACGTCGTATCCATCCCGATGTGCGCCTGGTGACACGTGGCGGCAGCGTGGCCTACGACGGGCTGTTGCAGTCCCGGGCCGCGGGCGGGACATGGGTGCTGGCGTTCGCGATGCCCCGCCATGCCAACGAGACGCTGGCGGCGGTACGGGCCGCCCGCAGCACCGGTCTGCGCGTGGCGCTGATCACCGATCTGACGCTCGGCCCGCTGGTGGACGAGGCGGATGTGGCGCTGACCGCCGGCACCGGGTCGCGGCTGGTGTTCGACTCGTACGCGGCTCCGGGGGTGCTGTCCGCGGCCGTGCTGCAGGCCATGGCGGATGCGGACCCGGAGCGGACGCAGGCGCGGCTCGAGGGGTACGAGCAGGTCGCCGATCAGCACAAATTCTTCCTGGAAGACTGATTTCACCCACTCCGTGCAGTGAGATTTTCATGCCCAGGCATGCATGAAATTTTTCATACTCTTGCTTACTCGACGGTATATATATTTACTGCACATGGCGGCCGGGTCCCCCGATGCCACGGAGAGCGAGACCCACGCCCTCACAGAACCGAACACCCAGGCACGACGCTCCCTCCTCGCGCCGCGCCTGGTGTTCAATCCGGGCCTTCGCACCCTGCGGAGCGCCCATTGGCGGCCTCGGTCAACCCCTGGGCCGAGGCCGCCAACACTCTCTTGACCAGAGTTTCGGCACCATCCGGAAGCGACGCCCATGTCCCAGACGACCCTCACCACGCTCAGCCCGGACTGGCCCTGCCAGGTCAAGGCCCCCGGGTCCCATGACTGGGAGCGCACGGCCGCCCGATGGCTGCGGGACCTGCTGCCGGCCCGCTACGCCGCATACTCGCCGCTCAACCGCCATCACATACTTCTCGCCCGCCATGCGCAGCTTCAGCTTCAGCACGAGATGCGCGCGGTGCGGGTGGCACTGCAGACGTCCCGGGCCGAACTGCCCACGCTGGGTGTGGCCGAGGCGGTCATCGAGAACACGATCCGGATGTACGCGATCGAGCTGGAGCAGCTGGGCCGCCTCGCCCGCGGCGTCCGGCTCGTCACCGAAGCGCTCCTGGCGACAGGCGGCGCCGCGCACCGCAGGCGGTAGGCCCTGTCCTTCTGATCCGGCCTGCCCTTCTGATCCGGTCCGATCCGGGAGAAGGGCCCTGGGGCGCCCCTGGCGGTCCTCGAGGCCCGGCCCGGCAAGAACCCGCCCGGACAGGGCCCGGCGGAGCCGAGGTCCGTCCGGGTCATGCCATCTGACGCCGCACCAGCGCGTGCAGGTGGCCCGCGGTGTCGGCGAGCAGATCGGCCGGCCGGCCCTGTTCCACGATCCGCCCTTCGGCCATCACGATCACGCGGTCGGCGTCCATCACGGTGGAGAGCCGGTGTGCGATCACCAGGCGGCTCGCCTGAAGTCGCCGGGTGGACTCGATGACGATCCGCTGGGTCTCGTTGTCGAGCGCGCTGGTGGCCTCGTCGAAGAAGAGGATGCGCGGGCGGCGCACCAGTGCCTGAGCGATCATCAGCCGCTGCCGCTGCCCGCCGGAGATCGCTCCGCCACCGGCGATCATGGTGTGCAGCCCCATCGGCATCCGCTTGATGTCCTCGGCCAGTCCCGCCATCTCGGCGGCCTCCCACACCTCCTCCTGGGAGAAGGTCTCGGCGCCGCAGATGCAGTCCAGGATCGACCCCGTCAGCGGCTGGGCGTTCTGCAGCACGACGCCGCACTGACGGCGCACGGCCGCCTGGTCGAGTGCGGCAAGGTCCTGTCCGTCGTACAGGACGCTGCCCGATACCGGCCGGTCGAAGCCGATGAGCAGCCGCAGCAGGGTCGACTTTCCGCAGCCGCTGGGCCCGACGATCGCGACGAACTCCCCCGGGTGCACCTGGAGGGACACATCGTCGAGGACCAGCGGGCCGTCGTCGGTGTAGCGGAAGGAGAGCTTGCGCGCCTCGATGCCGCCGGACAGCGCGCCGGGCTGCGCACTGCTGCCGCGTACCTCCGGGGACTCGTCCAGAATCGGCCTGACCTGCTCGAACATGGGCAGTGCGGCGGCCGCCGACACCAGCACACCGGTGAGTTGGGTGACGGAGGTCAGCAGCATGGTCACGGCCGTGTTGAAGGTGAGGAACGCACCGGCGGACATGCTGCCGCGGGCCGGGCCCGCCAGCAGCATGAACATGATCAGAGAGCAGAGCGGCAGGCACACGGCGTCCAGCACCGTCGTCAGATTCCTGATCCGGCCGGCCCGCTGCTGGAGTTCACGGGAGCGGGCGAACTGGCGTGCCCAGGCCGCGTAGGCGAAGCTCTCCGCGGCCGCGACCCTGAGTTTGGGCAGCCCCCGCAGGGTCTGGAACGCCTGGTTGTTGAGCTTGTTGCCGAGCTCGACCAGCCGCCGCTGCCACCGCACCTGCCACAGACCGAGCGACAGGAACACCGCGCCGATCACCAGCAGCATGGCGATCGCCGCGAGCGCCAGCGGGACGCTGAACCAGAGCAGGAGCACGATGTTCATCACGCCGACGGTGCTCGCCTGGACGGCGACCGGACCGATCCCGGACAGCACCCGGCGCATCGCGCTGATGCCCATCGCAGCACTGGCCAGTTCGCCGGTGGAGCGTTCGGTGAAGAACTTCGTCGGCAGTCGCAGCAGGCGGTCCCACACGGCGGGCTGGAGGCTGCTCTCGATGCGGCCCTCCATACGCAGGATGGTGAGGTTCTGCATCAGCATGAACGCCGCCGACACCATGCTGGTGATCATGACAGCCAGGGCGACCTGCACGATGAGGCTGTTGCGGGCACCCGGCACATAGACGCCCAGCACCTGTCCGGTGGCGATGGGTACGAGTGCTCCGAGGCCGACGGTCACCAGCCCGCTCAGCAGCAGGTTGCGCAGGTCCGGGCGGGTGCCGCGCAGGCTGAACCGGACCAACCGCCAGATGTTCGCGGGCCGTTCGGGCAGCGGGCGGTAGAACATGACGGCACGCGGCTCGAACTCGTCGGCGTTGTCCTTGCCGATACGGGTCCGCGAACCGGTGAGCGGGTTCACGGCCTCGTAGCGTCCACGCCGCCACAGCAGTGCGACCGGCGCGCCGGAGGCGGCCCGCCGGCCCACCAGCGGGCCGGTGTCCGAGCGCCACCAGCGTCCGTCGAGTTTCACCGCACGGGTACGTATCCGGGAGGCGACCGCGATGCGCTCGACGGGCGAGATGCGCGCGTCCGAGGTGCCGCGGTCGTCCGCGGCACCGCCCTTCGGGGGCTCACCGAGGGTGATCCCGGCCGCCTGGGCGACCCGCCTGCACACCGCGAACGTCGCGTCGTCGTCGGCGCCGTCCGCGCGGGCGGCGCCGCGGGCTCCGCGCTCGGGCCTGCCGATGGAGGCGAGCAGTGCCTCGTCGGCGTTGGCACGGACGGCCGCACCCGCCTTGATGCCCGCCGCAGCCCGGTGCTCGTGCGCCCGCTCAAGGCGTTCGATCCAGCCGTCGACCGCGGACAGCAGCCGGTGCTGCTGGTTGACCATCCGCTGCCACAACCCGGCGTCGATCAGCAGATCGCCCGCCGCCTCCGCACTGTAGGACGCCCCGTACTGCACGCTGCCCGGCTCGACCGGCATCCACAGGATGTCGTCGTCGGCCATCGCCTCCTCACCGGCGGGCCGTCCGTCCAGCGGCGCCTCGAAGAGCACGCCCAGACTGCGTCCGACTCCGAGCGCGAAGGCGTGCTCGAGCGGGGTGGGGGCGGGCGGGTGGCCCGCGTAGGTGTCGTACGGGTCATGGGCCCCGTAGCCGCCGGGGGCCGGGTACCCGGGGTGTCCGGCGTACTCGGGGACGTAGAGCTCCCGCAGCGGGATGCGGTGCAGCAGGCAGCCCTGCGCGGGCCTGCCGACCAGGGTGTGCTGGGGGCCTTCGACGGGGCCGAGCAGCAGGGTGCCCGCCTCGAGGCGGCCGAGGAAGTGCCAGTGGCCCTGGGCGGCGGCGTCCACCGCGAAGAGGTCCAGGGAACCGCCCACGACCAGCCACAGCACCTGCGGTCCCTCGAGATGCAGGCTGCGCACTCCGGTGCAGTCGACGGGGGCGCCGAGGCCGCCGAGAGCGTGGATGACGGGGTCGGTGACCATCTGCGGCATGGCCGCCGTGCCGGGGCCGAGGTCTGCGGAGGGATGTGCGGACGACACGTCAGTGCTCCTTGACCAGCCGGGCGTACGCGCCCTGCGCGGCCACCAGTTCTTCGTGGCGGCCGCGTTCGACGACCGCGCCGTGGTCGAGGACCACGATCTCGTCGCTGTCGCGCACCGTGCTCAGGCGGTGGGCGATCACCACGCAGGCGCAGCCGCGACGGCGCAGGTTGTCCATGATGATCCGTTCGGTCTCCGCGTCGAGGGCGCTGGTCACCTCGTCCAGCACGAGGATGCTGGGGCGGCGTACGAGTGCCCGGGCGATCTCCAGGCGCTGGCGCTGCCCGCCGGAGAAATTGCGCCCGTCCTGCTCGACGCGGCTGTGGATGCCCTCGGGGCGCTTGGCGATCACGTCGTCGTAGAGCGCCGCGTCACGCAGTGCGGCGACGACGGCCTCGTCGGGGATCGACGGGTCCCACAGCGCCACGTTGTCCCTGACCGTGCCCTCGAACAGGAAGATGTCCTGGTCGACGAAGGAGACCGAGGCGGCGAGCGCGCTGCGGGGGATGTCCTCCAGCCGCTGTCCGTCGATGCGGATCGCTCCCTCCCACGGGCTGTACAGGCCGGCGATCAGCCGGGAGACCGTGGACTTGCCGCTGCCGGAGCCGCCGACGAGTGCGACCTGGCGGCCAGGACCGACCGCGACGGAGAATCCGTTCAGCAAGGGCTGGTCGAGGGGGCTGTAGCCGAAGGTGATGTCCGTGAGCGTCACATGGCCCTTGAGCCGGCGGGTGTCGGTGGCGGGCTGGTCGCGGGTGTAGAGCCCGTCGACCGGGAAGCTCTCGACGTCCTTGAGCCGGGCGACGTCGGCGGCGAAGTCCTGGATCCGGCCCGCCACCCCGTTCAGCCGGGTGATGGGTGCGGTGAAGCGGGCCACCAGCGCCTGGAACGCGACAAGAAGTCCGATGGAGATATGGCCCTCCACTGCCCGCAGGCCGCCGATCCACAGGATCAGCGCGCTGTTGAGTGTCGCGAGGGTGGGGGCGACGACGGCCAGGGCCGCGCTGGGGACGCCCAGGCGCTGCTGCACCTCCAGGGTGGTGGCGTGCTGACCGGCCCAGCGGCGGAAGTATCCGTTCTCGCCACCGGTCGCCTTCATGGTCTCGATCAGCTGGAGTCCGGTGTACGAGGTGTTGGTGAGGCGGGCGCTGTCCGCGCGAAGCTTCTGGGTGTTCGTGGCCCGCAGCCGTACCACGATCCGCATCGCCACCACATTGAGCAGCGCGATCAGTACGCCCACGACGGTGAGCTGGGGATCGTACGTCCACAGCAGGACGGCGTAGAGAATGACCACGATCCCGTCGACGGCGGCCGCGGCGAGGTCGCGTGCCAGTGTCTCGGCGACCGCGTCGTTGGACTGCAGCCGCTGCACCAGGTCGGCCGGGCTGCGCTGGGCGAAGAACGTGACGGGCAGGCGCAGCAGATGCCGCAGGAAGCGGGCGCTGCTCAGCGTCGAGGAGATGACGCGCCCCCGCAGCAGATTCGCCTGCTGAATGCCGGTCAGCACGGCCGTCAGCGCCACGGTCGCCCCGAGCGAGGCGAACAGCGGGCCCAGCAGGGAGGTCTGTCTGCCGATCAGGAACATGTCGATGTACGTACGGCTCAGCGCGGGCACCACCGCGCCGACGGCGACGAGCAGCAGGCTCGCGAGCAGCGCGGCGAGCAGCGTGCCGGAGGTGCCGCGCAGCCTCGCCGGTACGGCGTTCATCACGCCCGGTCTGCGGCCGCCCTTACGGAAGGCGGCAGAGGGTTCGAGGACGAGCACGACACCGGTGAAGCTGGTGTCGAAGTCCTCCATGGGGACGAAGCGGCGTCCCTTGGCCGGGTCATTGATGTACACACCGCGGCGGCCGAGGCGGCGCCCCGTGCCGTCGTAGACGACGTAGTGGTTGAACTCCCAGAAGAGGATGGCCGGGCCCTGCACCTCGGCGAGGGCGGTCGACTCCATCTGCATGCCTTTGGCGGTGAGGCCGTAGCTGCGGGCCGCCTTGAGGATGTTGCTGGCGCGGGAGCCGTCGCGGGAGACGCCGCACGCGATGCGCAGCTCTTCGAGCGGCACGTGCCGTCCATGGTGGCCGAGCACCATCGCGAGCGCGGCCGCGCCGCATTCGACGGCCTCCATCTGGAGCACGGTCGGTGTGCGGACCGTGCTGGTCTTCTTGCTCTTGGGGCGCCGGCGGGCCTGGGCCCGCCGGGTGCCGTGCGTGCCGCGCCGGCCCGCTGCCGGCTCGTCGGGGCGCCGGCGCCTGCGGTCTGCGGGCGGCAGCTTCTGCTGCCTCGTGGCGGCGGAGTCGTGGGATGCGGTCATGGCAGGAGCCAGTCGACCGGGCGCTGCTCGCGCAGATGGACGGCGCCCGTGGCGGGCGTCATGGACTCCAGTGCGTACGGCGGCCCTTGGGAGGCGGACCAGTCGTAGCCGGACCTGGTACGCGAGGAGCGGTTCAGCTGGACCAGTACGGTCAGGGGCTGGCCACCCTGCGAGAACTGCTCGCCGAGCTGGCTGCTGCCGAGGAACGCGGTGATCCGCTGGCGGGTCTGGGCAGTGCGGCCGACCGCCTTGACCCGGCCCCGCAGCATCCCGAACTCCTGTGTGGCCACCGAGTGGACGGTGAGGTCGACGCGCGCGCCCACGGGCACGGTGGATCCGCTGTCGGCCGGCACGTACAGCACGGCCATCAGCGGGTCGTCGGGATCGTCGGCCCGCTCGACGGCGGCGACATCGGCGCCGGTGGTGACCACGGAACCGATGGCGGCCACGAGCGTGGTCAGCCTGCCCGCGGCGATCGTGCGCACGACGGTGTCGCCCTGGGCGGTACGCACCTTCAGCAAGGGTGCGTCGGCCCGTACACGGTCGCCCTCCTCGGCGAGCACCGCGGTGACCTGTCCCGCGACGGGGCTCTGCAGGACGTAACTGCCCTGGGCATGGGTGAGGATGCCGGGGGAGGTGACCGTGGAGGAGACCGTACCGGTGACGGCCCATACGGCGGCGGCAATCATGGCGACGACGGTGACGGCGAGCACCAGCCGGCCCTGGGGCCGGGCGAAACGTACCGGAAGATCGATCTCTTCCGGCGATTGCAGCTTGGAAAGGGCCTGTTGGCGGAACTGCACGATGCGCTTCCCTCAACTGCCTGGGGATATTACGAGAACGGCGTGACGTGTGCCCCGGAGCCTGGGGCGACTCCGGGGCACACGGCGTGGACTGCCGACAGGAGGGACGCCGGCATTCCGAAAGGACTTACAGACCGGCGACGAGACCGGTGACCGGGCCGGTGACGGCGGCCGTGTTGATGCCGGTGGCGCCCTCGACGAGGCCGGTGACGGTGCCGACGGTGGCGGACACCGGGGCGATGGTGTCAAGGGCGGCGGTGGCGTTGCCGACAACGGCGCTGTGCAGGCCACCGGCCACGTTGTCCAGCTCGCTGTCGGAGATCTCCTGGGTGGGGATGAAGCTCATGGGGACGTTCCCTTCACATGGGGTATTTCGAAATGTTTGCGCCCGGCCGTGCCGAAAAGGGCAGCACCGACCGCAACGCGGGCGTCGGATTCCCGTAATCGGGAACCCACGGGCGACTCCCGCGGTGCGAAGGATCAAAGCACGGAGTCGTGTTGGGCAGCCAATCGAGAACTGCCTGTTCAGCGTCCGGCGAGGCGCTGAATTACCAAGACGTGCACGTCCGCACATGGCTTGGTGCCATCTTCTTCACCGGATCACCCGATGCGAATGCATTGCGGCCCCGAGGGGCCTGCACACCGAACTGGACATTCCCGCCCAGAGGGCGATACTTGCTGGTCAGCGGGGTAGGCGCGGTAGGGAGACCGTGTGTCGCCTGAGCATTCGGTGTGCAGATTCACGGGAGGGCATCGAATCCTTGACGGCTCATCACCACGGTGCGCAATGCGCGCTATTTGCACCGGCATTCCGATTGCGTCCGCCGAGCCCGGCGGCACGTCTCCCGCAGCACGTCGCGCGACGTTCGGCTGCGGTCCGTAGCGGATTGCGCGCACAGGCTGGAAGGGCTTCTTCTCGCGCCGCAGCCCGATCAGACCTGGGGTGTTGTTGTTCCCGGTTCGAGAACGGCTGCCACGGTGAACTCGGTCCGTCCGTCCGGTCTCCCTTCGACGAGATGCCCGGCATCGTCGGCAGCGCGGCCGGTCCGGGCGAACCAGGACGGTCGCCTCGCGGGCGGCCTGCGGCCAAGGCGGTGCAGGTGGCTCAGGCGTCTCAGGTGGTCAGCTCGGACCAGCCGGAGACCGGCGCCGCGGGCCTGCCGGACGGCCCGGCCTCCTTGCTCTCCACGTCGTGGTAGGCCACGCGCATCAGGTCCAGGGAGAGGTTCTTCATGGCGCGGGCGGCGGCGAGTTCGTCACCGATCTCCGGCACATCCCCGTCCTGCGGGCTGCAGCGGGCCTTGCCGGCGGCGCTGAGCTTGGCCGTCCCCGTGTCCAGGACGGCCCGCGCCGTGGTCGTGCCGCCGTCCTCCGACACGAACAGATCGACCTTCCAATGCAGGGTCCGGGTCATCGTCCGCCTCCTCTCCGGCTGCGTGGCACCGCACGCGAGGTTCCCCTCAAGCATTCACCCGCGCACGCCCGCCCGCGAGCCCTCGGCTGCCCCGCAGCTCACTCCGCCGTCTCTGTGGCCGCCGTGTCTGTGGCCGCTGCCTCCTCCCCCGGGCCCGGAGCGGTGACCGTGGCCCGCAGCGCCGCGGCGTAGGTGTCGTCGGGGTCGAGCCTGCGCAGTTCCTCCGCGATCAGTTCGGCGGTGGTGCGCACCTTGAGGGCCAGCACCCGGCTCGGCTGTCCCGGGATGGCGAGCCGGGCCACCGGGCCTTCCGGCCGGTCGATGTGGATCTCGCCGTCGGAGGTGCGCAGCCGTACGGCGGTGACCACGGGCCCGTCCGTGACGACCATCTCGACCGGCACTTTCAGCCGGTCCGCGAACCAGCGGGCCAGCAGCTCGGCACTCGGGTTCTCGGCCTCGCTCTCGACCACTGCGGAGGTGACCTCGGCGCGCGCCTGGTCGAGCGCGGCGGCGAGCATCGAGCGCCACGGTGTGAGCCGCGTCCACGCCAGGTCGGTGTCACCGGGCGCATATCCGGCGGCGCGTGCGGCGAGCTCGCTGATCGGTGACTCGACCGCGTAGGCATCGGTGATACGGCGCTGCGCGAGGGCACCGAGCGGATCCTTCGCCGGGACGGGCGGGGAGCCGACCGGCCACCACACCACCACGGGCGCGTCCGGGAGCAGCAGCGGGAGCACCACGGAGTCGGCGCGACCGGTCAGTTCGCCGCGCAGGCGCAGCAGTACGGTCTCACCCGCGCCGGCATCGCTGCCGAGCCGGAGCTCCGCGTCCAGGCGCGTGTCGTGCCGGTCCCGGGGCGAGCGCGAGACCCGCCTGATGACGACCAGGGTGCGCGAGGGGTGCTCACGCGACGCGTCACCGGCGGCCTTGATCGCGTCATAGGCGTGCTCCTCGTCGGTGACGATGACGAGGGTGAGCACCATGCCGACGGCCGGGGTGCCGATCTCACGGCGGCCCTGCACCAGCGCCTTGTTGATCTTGCTTGCGTTCGTGTCCGTAAGGTCGATCCTCATGGCCTGCGCCAGCTCCGTCCGTCTCGTGCGAGCATCTCGTCCGCCTCCGCCGGCCCCCAGGTGCCGGCAGCGTACTGCGCGGGCTTGCCGTGGGTGTCCCAGTACGCCTCGATCGGGTCGAGGATCTTCCAGGACTCCTCGACCTCCTCGGTCCGCGGGAAGAGGTTGGCATCACCCAACAGGACATCGAGGATGAGCCGTTCGTACGCCTCGGGGCTCGACTCGGTGAACGACTCGCCGTACGCGAAGTCCATGGTCACATCGCGGAGCTCCATCGAGGTGCCGGGCACCTTGGAGCCGAACCGCATCGTCACACCCTCGTCCGGCTGCACCCGGACGACCAGGGCGTTCTGCCCCAGCTCCT